>JBQTHW010000065.1:0-12355 GCA_052389495.1 Methanobacteriota archaeon
AGAAGGTCGCGAGCCACTTGAGGTCCTTGAACGCCCGTATCTCTCCGACGAACAGTCGCCAGGAGAGGTAGACGGCGATCGTCGCGCCCAGGAGCAACAGCGTCGCGCCGAGACCGTGGAACGCGGAGATCAGGTGCCACTGCGTGTCTCCGACCAACAGGCCGACGGGCGACGTCGCGGCCGCGATGAGCCCGACGACGGCGACCGCGCCGACCGTCACAATCAGCAACGTCGCGAGCGAGGGCTCCATCCGGCGAATCCGCGTGAGCACGGGGGTGTCCATCTCGTTCCCTCTCGCGCGGGTCAGAACGAAGACTACGGATATAGGGTTGCCTGCATCTGCGCAGTAAGGTATGTACGTCGAAGCCTTCAGGGTTCACCCCGCGGATGTCACGCTTCGCCGAGCCAGAGCCCCATCTCAATCTCGTCGACGTAGGCCCCCCGGATCCTGACCTGGCGTCGTAGAACCCCCTCCTCCGCGAAGCCGAGCGAGGCGTAGAGGCGACGCGCCCGGTCGTTCGTCGCGAAGACGCTCAGGCCCGCCTTCTTGAGCCCCATCGCGGGCATCCATGCGAGGAGGCGTCCCATGAGGACGCGGCCGAGGCCCGCCTCCCGCCATCCGTCGCGGACCGCGATTCCGATCGTGCCCGTGTGGGCCGTCTTCGGGTACGTGCCCCGATGGCAGTCGGCGTGGGCGACGATCTCCGGTCCGTGCTGCGCGACGAACAGGGCGTTGTTCACGCCGTCGAACGTCGCCAGCCACGCACGCTCCCGCTCGAGGTCCCACGGGACCTCGTCCATCATCAGGTAGACGTCCTCCGCGCAGACGAGGTTGATGTTCCGCAGGAGCCCCTCCTCGTCGCCCGAACGCCCGGGCCGCACGAGGACGCGTCGTCCGTCGCGGAGCCGGACGTCCTCCTCCCGTAGGGGGTCCGCCATCGACGGACCTCACAGGGGGAATCGGTCGCTGATCTCCGGCCGCCGGCGCTCCCCGCTTGCCAGGAACGCCGTCATCTGCTCGCGCAGGTGCGGCGGGATCTCCGCGTACACGTCCTCGAAGAGGCTCTCGATCGGCGGCGGGGGCGCCGTCTCGACCTGGCGGATGGCGTCCGATACGAGGTCGTCGATCTCCTTCCGCAGGGCCTCGTCCGCCGTCTTCGACCACAGCCCTTTCCCCTGCAGGTAGCGTCGCATCCGCTCGATCGGGTCCCGGGCTTCCCAGTACTCGACCTCCTCCTTCGAGCGGTACCGCGTCGGATCGTCGCTCGACGAGTGCGGTCCGAGTCGGTACGTGACCGCCTCGATCATCGTCGGGCCGCCGCCGGCGCGCGCCTTGTCGACTGCGGCCTTCGTCGCCGCGTACACGGCGAGGAGATCGTTCCCGTCCACGCGGACGCCGTCGAAGCCGTACGCCTGGGCCTTCGACGCGAGGGTCTCCGCGGCCGTCTGCCGGTCCACGGACAGCGAGATGGCCCACTGGTTGTTCTTGCAGACGAAGACGACGGGCGCCTTGTACACGCCCGCGAAGTTCATCCCGGCGTGGAAGTCGCCCTCGCTCGTCGCGCCGTCGCCGAAGTACACGAGGCTGACGACGCGGTCCCCGCGGATCTTCGCAGCCCACGCCGCCCCGACGGCCATGGGGATCTGCGTCCCGACGGGGCTCGACGGCGACACGTAGCGGATCGCGCGGTCGCCGTAGTGGCTCGGCATCTGCCGGCCCTTCTGCTTGTCCGCCGCGTTCCCGTAGCACTGGGCGATGAGCGCGGCGGGGGGCGCACCCCGCCACAGTGCGGCGCCCGGCTCCCGGTACGCCGGAAAGACCCAGTCCTCCGGTATGAGGGCCATCGCGCTCCCGATCTGCGCCGCCTCCTCCCCTACGGACGGAACGTAGAACCCGATCCGACCCTGGCGCTGAAGGGAGAGCATGCGGGTGTCGAGCGCGCGCACGAGGACGAGATGCCGGTACGCCTTCTTCAGCAGGTCGACGTCGAGTTTCGGTTCCGCCTTCGGGTCGAACGTCCCGTCGGGGCCGATGATCCGGAACGGCTCCTCCGTCATGACGTTCGCCGCCCCTCCGCGCCGCCGCTCCGAAGCGCGTTCTCGAGGAAGAACTCGCCGGCGCGGTACGACGACCGGACGAGGGGACCCGCGGCGGTGTACAGGAACCCCATCCCCTCGCCGGCTCGGCGGTACGCGTCGAACCGCTCCGGCGGGACGAACTCCTGGACGGGCAGGTGCCACGCACTCGGCCGGAGGTACTGCCCGAGGGTCAGGATGTCGACCCCCGCGTCGCGCAGGTCGTGCATCGTGTCGAGGACCTCGTCCACCGTCTCGCCCAGGCCGAGCATGATCGAGGATTTCGTGTAGAGTCCGTCCCGCATCGACTTCGCGCCACGGAGGACCGCGAGGCTCTGGTCGTAGCCCGCTCGGCGGTCTCGGACGCGGTCCTGGAGCCGTCGCACGGTCTCGACGTTGTGGTCGAGGACGTCGGGGCGCGCGTCCACGACGGTCCGGACGGCCGCGAGGTCGCCGCGGAAATCTGGGATGAGGGCCTCCACGAGGACGTCCGCGTCCCGCGCCTTGATCTCCCGGATCGTGCGGGCGAAGTGGTCCGCGCCGCCGTCCGGGATGTCGTCCCGGTCGACGGACGTCAGGACGACGTACGTCAACCCGAGTCCCGCGATCGCGTCGGCGACCTTCCGGGGCTCCTCGACGTCGACGGCGCCGCGCGGGTTGCCCGACGTCACGGCGCAGAACCGACAGCCGCGCGTACAGATGTCGCCGAGGAGCATGATCGTCGCCGTGCCGCCGCCCCAGCACTCCCCGACGTTCGGACAGTGTGCCTCCTCGCAGACCGTGTGCAGGTCGAGCGAGCGGAGGAGGGTCTTCAGGTGCGTGTAGTTTTCCCCGGATGGCGGGCGGACGCGAAGCCACTCGGGCTTGCGTTCGGTGAGCATGCGCGTCGGTCGTAGGGCGCGCGGCGTTTATGTATCTTCTTCCACGCGGTGTCGTAGACGAAACTCAGCCGAAACGGAACTCGACGCCGCGCTCGCCTCGCGGGTAGCTCCAGCGGATCGCGTCCTTGCCGATGTGCTTGCAGACGATCGCGCACGCGCCGAGCTCGATGCAGCCCTCCGTGTTGTACACGAGCTCGCCCTTCTCGAGTCGGTACACTCGGGACGGACAGACGTACAGGCACGGCTTCGCGTCGCACGTGCGGCAGACGTCCGTCTCGACCGTGATGAAGGGCTGCTCGTCGAACGCGAACGTGTCGAGACCAATTCGGTCGTCCACGCTAAGGGTCTTCGCGACCTCGAGCTTGGGTGGTTCGGGCATGAGGCGGCGGTCCCAATTCACGACGGATAATAAACCGTTGGTCGCGAGTCACGCGAGCGCGAATTGCGTTTAGTAGAGTTCGCGCCACGGCCCGAACCGAATACGCCGCCGCTCGACGAGGAACGCGACGAGGCCGATGACAGCTCCGATGCCGCCAACGATTGGCGCGACAAGAAACCGTATCGCAAAATCCGCGGGAGCTCGGAGCCAGACGAGGACGAGGAACACGGCCGTCAACCCGACGCTGGATCCCACGACGTAGAAGGCGAAGTCGTCTCGCGACCGTTCGTCCATGCGGGCTGAATGGCTACGGCCGTCCGGTGTCACAGCCGTTGCGGCACGCAAATCGGAACGGAGAGTATCTCTCGGAGAACGCGGGGCCAAAGGCTTTTACGCGCCCCCCACTTCCGTGCCGGGACACGATGGTGGAGCGCTTCGACGCGATCGTCGTCGGGGCCGGCCCTGCCGGCTCCGCGGCGGCCCTCACGCTCGCCCGCAAGGGTTTTTCGACGCTCCTCGTCGAGCGGGGCCGCGCGCCCGGCGTCAAGAACATGTTCGGCGGGCGGGTCTACGCGTGGCCCCTCACGGACCTCGTCCCCGACTGGAGGCAGGACTGCCCCGTCGAGCGCGCCGTGACGAAGGAGACGATGGCGTTCCTCACGGAGGACGCGTCCCTCGGGATCACGTTCGAGTCCGCACAGGCGGCCGGAGACAGAGGCGAGAGCTTCACGGCGATCCGCGCGAAGTTCGACACCTGGCTCGCGAAGAAGGCCGAAACGGCGGGCGCGACGCTCATCACGGGGATCCGAGTCGACGACCTCTGGCGGGAGGACGGTCGGGTGCGCGGCGTCGTTGCCGCGCGGGGCGACCGCGTCGCATCGGACCTCGTCGTGATCGCGGAAGGCGCGACGTCCGTCCTCGTGAGGAAGGCGGGCCTCAGAGCGGACCTCGAGCCGCGCGAGGTCAGCGTCGGTGTCAAGGAGACCGTCGAACTGTCTGCGGAGACGATCCAGGAACGGTTCGGCCTCGCCGAATCGGAGGGCGCGGCGCACGTGTACGCTGGAAATGCGTCGAAGGGCCTTCGTGGCGGCGGCTTCCTGTACACGAACCGCGCATCGATCTCCCTCGGCCTCGTCGTGTCGTCGGAGGACCTCAGCCGCAAGAAGGTCCAGATCGAAGACCTCCAGACGAATTTCCGTATGCACCCCGTGATCCAGAAGCTCCTGAAGGGAGGTAAGGTCGTCGAGTACAGCGCGCACTTGGTGCCCGAGCTCGGCGTGAACATGATGCCGCGCGCCTCGGCGGACGGGCTCCTCGTCGTCGGAGACGCGGCGGGCTTCCTGATCAACAACGGCTACACGTTCCGCGGCGTGGACCTCGCGATGGCCTCCGGTATCGCGGCGGGGGAGGCCGCGGACGCCGCTCGCGCGGCAGGCGGCATGACGGCTACGAACCTGGCCGCCTACAAGGACCTCCTCCGCAAGCGTAACGTGACGACGGACCTCGAACGGTTCTCCCGGGCCCCTCTGTACCTGAAGAACGAGCGTCTTTTCGACATCTACCCCCGTCTGCTAATCGACATCGCGCAGCGCGTCTACCGTGTTGACGGGACCGGCCAGGAGAGACTGTTCGACGTCGTCCTCGAGCGTGCGAAGTCGGGAGACGTGCCCAAGCTCAAGATTCTCCTCGACCTTCTCGCGGGGGCACGATCGATGTGAGTGCGGAGCCGTCCGCGCCGAGCATGGACCTCCCGCTCCGGATCGTCGTGTGTGTGAAGCAGGTCCCGAAGGCGGAGGAGCTGCAGGTCGACCCGAAGACGCAGACCCTGAAGCGGGTCGGGGTGCCGAGCGAGATCAACCCGCCCGATGCGAACGCCCTCGAGATCGCGTTGGCCCTGAAGGACCTCCACGGGGCGGAGGTCGTCGTCCTCTCGATGGGGCCGACCTCGTTCGATGAGTCGCTCGAGCGCGCGATCGCGATGGGCGCGGACCGCGCGGTCCTCCTGACGGATCGCATCCTCGGCGGCTCCGACACCGTGCCGACGGCGTACGCGCTGAGCGACACGATCGCGAAGATCGGCGGGTACGACCTCGTCCTCTGCGGCGAGGAGACGACGGACGCGTCGACGGGCCACGTCGGACCGGGGATCGCGGGCCACCTCGACATCCCTCAGATCACGTACGTGTCCCACGTCGAGGTCGTCGACGGCGGGCTTCGAGCGAAGCGGACCGCGGAGGACGGCACGGAGTGGTGGCGCACCCGGATGCCGTGCCTCGTCACGGTGAACTTCGGCTGCAACACGCCGCGCGACCCCACCCTGAGTGGGAAGATCCGCGTGAAGCGGGGCGGCGTGATCGCGCACTGGTCCTGCGCCGACGTGGGCATCGACCCGAAGAAGGTCGGCCTGCTCAATTCGCCGACGATCGTCGCGAAGGTCGACACCGTGAGGCTGCCGCCGCGGGCCGGGAAGGTCTTCCGCGGCGAGCCGAAGGACGCCGTGCGGCAGCTCCTCGAGGCCCTGCTCTCCGACGGGGTGGTCCCCTCCTGACGTCGGGGCACGCGATCGAGGACAAGGCCCACTTCTGTGGGGTCTGGGTGTTCCTCGAGGCGCGGAAGGGTGGACTGCGCGACGTCTCCGTCCAGCTCATCGGAGAGGCGCGGCGGATCGCGGACCGCCGGGGCGCCCCCCTCACGGGCGTCCTGCCGGGCCACCGGGTCGAGGACCTCGCGCGGCACGCGATCGGCTACGGGCTCGATCGCGTGGTCGTCGTGGACCACCCGTACCTCGAGATCTACCGCTCCCGTCCGTACACGGCGGTGGTCGCCCAGCTGATCCGCCGGCACAAGCCCGAGATCGTCTTCTTCGGCGCCTCGAAGAACGGCAGGGACCTCGGTGGGCGGCTCCACGCGGTCCTCGAGACCGGCCTCGCCGCGGATTGCGTGCGGTTCGACCTCGACGCGGAGGGCAACCTCGACATGATCCGGCCGAGCTTCGGCGGGAAGTCGCTCGCGCACATCCTGTGCAAGAGGCACCGGCCCCAGATGGCGTCCGTGCGCCGGAACGTCTTCGTCGCTCCGCGCCACGACCCCGGGCGCGTGGGGGACGTCGTCCACGAGTCCGTCGACCTGACGGAGCGGGACCTCGACGTCGAGCTGGTCGAGTTCCAGGAGTTCACGCGAGAGGGAGGCCGTCGGCCCGACGACGCGCGCGTTGTCGTCGCGGGCGGGTACGGCCTTGGGGACCCGAAGCACTTCGCGATGCTCCAGGAGCTGGCGGACCTGCTCGGCGGCGCCGTCGCCGCATCGCGAAAGGCGGTCGACGCGGGATGGATGCCGAAGACGCTCCAGGTCGGGCAGACGGGCATGACGGTCCGCCCCAAGCTGTACGTCGCCGTCGGGATCAGCGGGGCCGTCCAGCACCTCGCCGGCATGCAGGAATCGGAGAAGATCCTCGTCGTGAACGTCGACCCGAAGGCGCCCCTCTTCGAGATCGCGGACTACGGCATCGTCGGAGACTTCGCGCAGGTCGTCCCCGAGCTGATCGACCGTCTCCGCGCCCTCAAGGTGTCGCGGGCCCGCGTCGTGGAGCCTCTGGCAGCAGCTCGCTGAGGTCGACCCGGCGCAGGGTCACGCCGAAGACCGCCTGGAAGTGGACGAGGACGGAGGCCTTCGCATCCTCCATGTCGACGTCGTGGCCGAGGACGTGCTCCATCGACGTCATGAGGCCTCCCTCGTGGCCACACGGTCGGATCTTGAGGAAGTACGCGAGGTCCGTCGACACGTTGTGCGCGAAGCCGTGGTACGTGACGCCCTTGTGGACGGCGAGGCCGATCGAGGCGATCTTCTTGGTGCCGACCCAGACGCCCCGCTCCCGCTCGTCGCGGGACGCGTCGATTCCGAAGTCGGCACATGTGCGCAGGAGAACGTCCTCGAGGTCCGTCACGAGGCGCTTGACCTCGAGGCGGTCGGGGAGCCTCAGGATCGGATAGCCGACAAGCTGGCCCGGGCCGTGGTACGTCGCCTCGCCGCCCCGCTCGACCTCGACGACCTCGAGGGCCGGATCAAGCACGTCCTCCCGCGTGCCGCGCCGCCCGAGCGTCGCGACGTGGTCGTGTTCGACGAGGATGAGGCCGTCGGGGATCTTGTCCGCCGCGCGACGTTCCACGAGCTTCTTCTGGAGGGACCACACCTCGCGGTACGGTTTGCGCCCGAGGTCGAGGAGCCACGCGTCCCGCGTGACGACGATCTCCTTCCCGCGGCCTTCTTCGAGGGTGAGCACGGTCTCATCTTCGGTTGAGGACGTGGATTGCCTGCCCCAGGGCGGCCTCCGCGCTCTCCATGATCCCTTCGGGGAGCGTCGGGTGCGGATGGACGGTCAGGGCGATGTCCTCGACCGTCGCACCCATCTCGATCGCGAGGGCGAGCTCGCTGATGAGGTCGCTCGCGTCGGGCCCGACGATTTGCGCGCCGAGCAGGATCTTCGAGTCCGCGTCCGCAACGAGCTTCACGAAGCCATCCGCCTCGCCGGTCGTGAGCGCCCGCCCGATCACGGCGAAGGGGACCTTGCCCACGAGGACCTTCGTGCCCCGGGCGACGGCCTCCCCCTCCTGGAGTCCGACCGTCGCGACCTCGGGGTCCGTGAAGATCGCCGCGGGCATCGCACGGACGTCGAATTCCGCATCGCGGCCCGCGATCACCTGCGCGACGACGAGCCCCTCCCGCGTCGCCTTGTGCGCCAGGTACGGAGGCCCCGCGACGTCCCCGATCGCGAACACGTGCGGGTTCGAGGTCCTGCGTCGCCGGTCCACGACGACGTGGCCTTTCGGGTCCGTCGTCACGCCCGCGCGGTCGAGGCCGAGGCCGTCCGTGTTCCCGCGTCGGCCGACGGTCACCAGGATGACGTCCGCTTGGACGGCGAGGGGACCGTCCGGGGTCTCGATGTCGACGCGCGCACGGCCTCCCTCGTCGCGCCACCCCTTCGCCTGGGACTTCACGTGCGCATGGATCCCGAGCTTCGTCAGCTTCCTCGCGACGACTCGTACGACCTCCGGGTCCGTCCCGGGGAGCAGCTGCTCCAGGAGCTCGACGACGACCACCAGGCTCCCCAGCTTCGCGTACAGGGTTCCGATCTCCAGTCCCGAGACACCGCCCCCGATCACGAGGAGGCTCGGCGGGATCGTCGGCAGCTCGAGGGCCTCCTTCGTGCCGATCACGCGCCCGCCGTCGAATCGGAACTCCGGGAGGTCCGACGGACGGCCTCCGGTGGCGACGATGGCCGCATCGAATTCGACGCTCTCGGCGCCGCCGTCTCGTCGGTCGATCCGCAGACTACGCTCGCCCGTGAAGCGCGCGGCTCCGAATACGACCTCGACCCCGTTGCCCTTGCACAGCTGCCCGATGCCGCTCGTGAGCCGCTCGACGACGGAGCCCTTCCAGGCCTGTAGCTTCGCGACGTCGATCCGCGCGGGTCCTGTCGTCACGCCCCGTTCCGACAGACCCGCGAGCCCGTGGACGAGGTTCGCCGTGTGGATGAGCGCCTTGCTCGGGATGCAGCCGTAGTTGAGACACTCCCCGCCGAGCCGGTCCCGCTCGACGAGGAGCACCTGCCTCCCGAGTTGCGCCGCGCGGATCGCGGCCGGGTAACCGCCCGGGCCCGCGCCGACGACCACGACGTCGACCTGGCGCGCCACGGGCCGACGGAACGGCCGCAGTCGTTTATCTCTTTTCCTGCGTGGCCTCTACAGCTCCTCGGGACTCGGTTCCTCAGCGGGTGGCGTCGGAGCCTGCGGCGGGAGGACCGCCGCCGGCGGCGGCGCCATCGGGGCGGGCTTCGCCCGCCGTCGGGACAGGAAGGCGGCGATCACGACGACCGCCGCGACGAGGAGGAGGAGTCCGAGGTACGGGAACTTCAGGAAGAAGTCGGCGAGCGGGTTGCCCGGCGCGGACACGACGTACGTCGTGCGGGTCGTCTCGATGTTCGACTCGGCCTCCTGGAACGGGACGTTCTCGAGCTCGAACACCGTGGCCCCGGAGGTCGCGTCCGCGACGAGCGCGCAGGCGACGACGAATCCGTGGGTCGGGCTGTAGTAGCACGCGACGTACGGCACCGTGGGCGTCGGGGTGTACATGGAGATCTCGTACACGGTCCGAGGCTGCCCGTCCAAGGTCATCGACCTGGTCCTCGCTTGGAGCTGCATCGAGACGGGGGACGGGGTATCGTCCAGGATGCCGTCCCGGAGGTAGTAGTCCAGCCCGACGGCGATCGAGATCCGTTCGAGGACGATCGGGAATCCGTCAAGGCCCTCGACGGTAAGGTTCGTCGCCGCGAGGGCGGCGTTCAGCGCGTCGAACAAGTCCCGTTCGTCCTCGGGGTCGATCCCCTGCACGTCGATCACCCCGCGGAGCGTGCCGCCCGTCGTCTGCACGGTGTCGACGGTCCAGTTCTCCCCGTCCGCGATCGGGAAGTCGAACACGTCCAGGGCGGGGCTGTAGCTCGTGTGCAAGGCGCTATCGACGTCGACCGTGACCCGGTAGCTCACGTCGCGGTACGTCACGGTGATCTGGCACGTGGTGTAGTTGGACTCGATCTCCGGAAGGCCTCGGCCCACGAAGTTCGCGACGACGTCGAGCGCGTTGTTCGAATACGAGTCCAGGACCGCGAACTCGGAGACGCTCCAGTTCGCCGCGCCCTCCGAGGTCTCGAGGTACGTCACGTCGAGGTTCGCGGTGACCCTCCTCGTCTCCGTCGGGACCACGGGGAGCACGCATCCGAACGTCGTGTCGCCCTGGTAGACGCCCGCCTCGGGCAGCATCGTCGACGTGACGCTCGCCCGGAGGTGCGCCCCGAAGCCGATCGCGTTGTTCTGGCGGATCGTGTACTGGGTGGAGGTCGTGTCGACGACGTTCTCCGCGTGCCAGATGTCGAGGGTTCCCGTGAAGTTGAGGTCGTTGATCGTCGTGTTCGGGTCCATCGTGACCTGCTGCCGCAGGTCGTCGAGCAAGGGATTGACGAACGGAGCGAGGTCCAGCGTCACGCCGAACCCCACGGCATCGCCGACGGCATGGGAGGGGACGGCCGCCTGGGCGGACGCCCGCGGTACGTGGGCGAGCGACGCGACCACGAGGAGGACGGACACGAAGGCGAGCGCGCTCAACCATCGCCGGCGGATCATGGGGGGCCCCGGGCCCGCCATCCGGTCACAGGGATATAAGTCCCTATCCTCCCTCGCGGCCTACGAACAGCATCGCGGGATGCTCGAGGAAGTTGCGGACCGACGCGACGAAGGCCGCGCCCACGTGGCCGTCGATCACGCGGTGGTCGAAGGAACACGACAGGTACATCATGTCCCGGATCACGATATGGTCGTCCCGCACGACGGGTCGCTTTTCGATCCGGTGGATCCCCACGATCGCGACCTCCGGCCAGTTGATGATCGGCGTGGCGAGGATGCCGCCCTCCTTCCCGAGGGACGTGATCGTGAACGTGGAGCCCTGGACCTCCTCCAAGGTGAGCTTCTTCGCCCGCGCGGAGTCCGCGAGTCGCTCGATTTCCTTCGCGAGCGCCCACAGGTCCTTCGTGTCCGCATCGCGCACGACGGTGACGGTGAGGCCGTCCTCCGTCGCGGTCGCGATCCCGATGTTGTAGTACCGCCGGACCACGAGCTCGCCCTTCTCCTCGTCGACCGACGCGTTCAGCGTTGGGTACTCCCTCAGGGCGGCGAGGATCGCCTTGATGAAGAACGGGAGGTACGACAGCTTGGGCCCCCGCCCCTCGCCGGTCTCGTTGAGCCGCTCGCGCAGCTGGACGAGCTGCGTCATGTCGATCTCTTCGACGTACGTGAAGGGTGCGGCGGTCGCCTCGGACTTCGCCATCTTTTCGAAGATCCTCTTCCGGAGACCGTGGATCGGGAGCCGCTCGTCGCCTCGGGCGGCCGTCGAGGGGATGCCGGTCGAGGGTGCGACGCGAGGCGGGGCGGCGATTCCTGACTTCGCACGCCGGACGTCCCCCTCCGTGATGCGACCTCCCGGGCCGGCCCCGCGAACCGTGGCGAGGTCCACACCGAGGTCCTTCGCGAGCCGACGGACGGAGGGAGCCGCGGTCAGCCCGCCCGCCGCGGCCGCGACGGGGGCGGCGGGCGTCGGACGAGCGGCATCATGGCCGCGCGCCACGTGTGCGGGCGGAGGAGCCGCTGCCTTCTTCGAGGGCACCTCGCCCGCCTCTCCGAAGACGACGAGGACCGTGCCGACCTTCACGACCTCGCCCTCCTTCGCGCGGAGCTCCAGGACGGTTCCCGTGTGCGGCGACGGGATCTGCACGGTGACCTTGTCCGTCATGACCTCGACCATCGGGTCGTTCTCCGACACGGCGTCGCCGGGCTTCACGAACCACTTCGTCACCTCGCCTTCGTGGACGCCCTCGCCGATGTCGGGCAGCTTCCATTCGCGGGCCATCGCCGCCTCCGAGCCTCGCGACCAAGAACCGAAGCCGTCTTAACGCTTTCCCAACGCGCCGCGGGGACGTCGCAGGGCTCCGCGCAACCGTTTTATCCCGCTACACCCATGACCTCCGGGGAGGAGACGGGTCGTGGAGGAGTGGCACAGACCGGTGGGCGTGATTTGTGCTCGACGGCTCGGCGATACCGGCCTCAGGGTCCCCGTTCGCTCTGGGCCTGGCGGCTTTGGCGGCGGGGTGTCCTTCCTGCGGCTCGCCCGGCCTCGATAGTCATTCACGACCCTCTCCTCCTTTCCCGGTGGTGACGATGGAACGGGCGCGCGGACGACGGCCTCTCGGCGTTGCGATCCTCGGTGGGCTCGTGCTGCTCGCGGCGGTCGTGCTGGCGGTCGCAGGCCTCGCCGGGATGTTCCTATCCTTCGCGAGCCTCCTCACCGGATCGCCGATCCCGGGCCTGACCCTGTTCCTGTGGGGGCTCCTGTTCTTCGTCCTTTCGATCCCGCTGTTCGCCGCGGGCGGAGGTCTCCTCGCGATGCGCCCCTGGGCGTGGTGGCTCGCCTTCATCGT
>JBQTHW010000066.1:0-7305 GCA_052389495.1 Methanobacteriota archaeon
TACACTACCCGCTCATCGATGGCCAAGGCAACTGGGGCAGCACGGAGGACGAGCCCGCCGCAATGCGGTACACGGAGTGTCGCCTCGCGAAAACCGCGGAAGCGATGCTCGACGACCTCGAGAAGAACACGGTCGAGTGGATGGACAACTTCGATGGTACGATGAAGGAGCCCCTCGTCCTGCCGTCGAAGTTCCCGAACCTGCTCGTGAACGGATCGAGCGGGATTGCCGTGGGAATGGCCACGAACATCCCGCCACACAACCTCAGTGAGATCGTGGACGGTCTCATCGTCCTGATCGACTACCCGAACGCGGAGCTGAAGGACCTCTACAACCCCGAGACGGGACCGATACGGGGGCCCGACTTCCCGACGGGCGGCATCCTATACGGCGTGGATGGCGTCGCGGAGGCCTATCGGATGGGGCGCGGCCTCATCTCGATCCGCGCGAAGGCCGCGTTCGAGGAGGCGGGTCACGAAAAGGTGCGCATCGTCATCACGGAGATCCCCTACATGGTGAGTAAGGCGGCCCTCGTCGAGTCCATCGCCCTTCTCGTGAAGTCCAAGAAAATCGACGGGGTCACGGACCTACGGGACGAGAGCGACCGCGACGGGATGCGCATCGTCCTCGAATTGAAGAGAGACGCGGTCGAGGACGTCGTCCTGAACCAGCTGTACCACCACACCCAGATGGAGACCACGTTCGGTGTGATCAACCTCGCCCTCGTCGACGGACAGCCACGGGTCCTGCCGCTACGGGATGGGATGCAAGCGTACCTCGACCACCGGATCGACGTCGTACGACGGCGCACGGAGTTCGATCTAAAGAAGGCGAGGGAACGCCTCCACATCGTCGAGGGGCTCATCACGGCGGTCGACCACCTCGACGAGGTCATCCCCCTGATCCGCCACGCCCGGGACGCGCCGGAGGCGCAGGCGGGCCTGATGACCCGGTACCTCCTGAGCGAGGACCAGGCGAAGGCGATCCTCGCGATGACCCTCCGCCAGCTGACGGGCCTCGAAATCGAGAAGCTTCGGCAGGAGCAGAGCGACCTGAACCGGAGCATCGAGGACCTCGAGGCGATCCTCGCGTCACGCGAGCGCCTGATGGACATCATCAGGCGGGAGCTCCTCGAGATGAAGGAGACGTTCGGGGACGACCGCCGGACGGCCGTCGAGATCCAGGCGACCGAGATGGAGATCGAGGACCTCATCCCCGAGGAGGGCGTCGTCGTGACGATCACGAACACGGGGTACATCAAGCGCCTCCCTGTGCAGTCGTACCGGACGCAGAGGCGCGGGGGCAAAGGCGTCACGGGCATGGAGACGAAGGAGGAGGACTTCGTCGTGAACCTGTTCGTCGCGTCGACCCACGACTACATCCTGTTCTTCTCCAGCCGCGGTCAGTGCTATTGGCTCAAGACGTACAAGATCCCCGTCGGGAGCCGCTACTCGAAGGGCAAACCCGTCGTGAACCTCCTCCCGCGTCTCGCGCCCGGCGAGAAGATCCAGGACATGATCCCCGTCCGGGAGTTCGACGAGAGGAGGACGATCGTCTTCGTCACGAAGCGCGGGAAGATCAAGCGGACGAGGCTCGACGCGTTCAAGCGGCCGAACGTCCGTGGGATCCGCGCGATCGCGCTGGGCCCGGAGGACGAGCTCGTCGAGGCGCGCCTCGCGCAAGGCCACGAGGAAACGATCCTGGCGAGCGCAGGCGGCTACGCGAACCGCTTCGCCCTCTCCGAGGTGCGGCCGATGGGCCGGACCGCGGCGGGAGTCCGGGGGATGCGTCTCCGCAAGGAGGACCGCGTCGTGTCGATGGACCTCGTGGACAGCGAGGAGCGGGAGCTCCTGACGGTCCTCGAGAGCGGGTACGGGAAGCGGACGAAGGTCGGCCACTACCGGAAGACGCGCCGCGGCAGCCAGGGCGTCGTGACGACGAACATGAAGATCGCGCAGAGTCCCGTCGTGTCGGTCCTCGAAGTCCACCCGGACGACGAGCTGCTCGTGACGACGGTCGGCGGGATCGTAATCCGGTGCCCCGTCGACGAGGTCCGCGAGACCGGGCGGGCAGCGAAGGGCGTCCGGATCCAGCGGTTGAACGAGGGAGACAGGGTCACGGCGGTCGTGCGGCTCGTGACGGAGCGGGAGGCCGAGGTCGCGGTCGGCGGCCCGGCGCCCTCCGCGTGACGTCAGCCGTCCGCGGGAAACTCGACGTCGATCCCGAGCCCCGGCCGCGCGGGCGCGACGAGGGACCCGCGATCGAAGCGCAACCCCGACGTCGGGTCCGACGCGAGGTTGAAGTGGGAATCGAGGTCGAGCCACCGCACGTTCGGCAGGGCGAGAGCCAGGTGGAGCCCTGCGGCGATCGATAGCTGGGGCTCGCCGTTGCAGCCAACCATCGCCGGGTAGCCCGCGGACTCGCAGATCGTGTTGACCTCCATCGTCCGCAGGATGCCGCCGTGCTTCATGAGCTTCAGGTTCACCGCGTTCGCGGCGTTCGCCCACTTCAACTTCTTCACGTCGTCCACGGTGACGGCCATCTCGTCCGCCATGATCGGGATCGGCGAGGACTCCGCGAGCACCCGCATCCCCTCCCACTCGTCGACGGACACGGGCTGTTCGAAGAACGCGATCCCGAGGCCCTTCGCCTTGCGCGCGAGGGCGAGGGCGTCGCTCCAGGGGTATCCCTGGTTCCCATCGATGCGCAACTCGACGTCGCGCCCGACGGCCTTCCGGATCGCCTTGACGCGCGCGAGGTCCGCCTCCCAGTCGAGGCCCACTTTGATCTTCAGGGCGCGGAAGCCGACGTCGACCCAGCGGCGCGCGCGCCCGACGGCGTCGTCCGTGCGCATGATGCCGATCGTCATGTCCGTGGGCATGCGGTCCCTCCGGCCGCCGAGGTACGCATAGAGCGGGAGGCGGGCCTCCTGGGCCACGAGGTCGAAGACCGCCATGTCGACGGCCGCCTTCGCCGAGGGACTCGCCTGGAGCGCCTTGTCCATCCGCTCGTGCACCTGACCCGGGCGTGCGAACTACGTGCCGGACAGGGTCCGCGTGAACGTCTTGAGCGCACTCACCACGGAGTGCACGTTCTCATGGGTCACGTCGCTCGGCGCCGCGCTGCCGTGGCCGACACGGTTCCCGGAGTGCATCGCAAGGAGGACGTTCTCCGCGACGTCCGAGGACCCTCGGGCGATCACGAAGCGCTCCTTGCGAGGCAGCGTGACGGGCAGGAACTCGATCAGGTCGATGCGCATCGGCTCCGACAGCGCGATGCCCGATATCAAGGTGCCCGGCGCGATGCCCGGCGCGGGGGACCGCGACGGCGCCGGACCGCCTCCAGAACGATCTGCGTGGCCCGGCCCTTCGCTCCGCCCAGGTCGCCGCGTCGCAGGGCCGCACGGACGCCGCGGTCCTCGTGGATCGCGTAGAGGGCCTCGCGCCGTCCCGACAGAGCCGAGATGTTCCGGCGGGCGAGGGCCCGCGCGTACTCCTGGAGACGCACCTCGAGGCGGTCCTCCGGTCGGACCGCGCGGACGAGGCGCTCCGCGAGGGTCCTTGCGACGATCGGGCTCGCGCCGTCCGTCGAGACGCCGACGACGATCGGTCCTGCGAATCGTACGGCGGGCTGGACCCAGTCACTGACCTTGGGGTCGTCCCCGGCGTAGAAGAGCACGCGCCGGCGCGTCGCATCCCTTCGCAGGCGCCGGCCAAGAGAGGGATCGTCCGACACGACCGCGACGACGTCCGTCGACTCGAACGCCCGACGCGGGACCTGCGAGGGAGCGCAGCGGACGATCGTGACGCCCAGCTTCCGCGCCACGGCGGTGGCTTCTGCATCGAACCCGGGACCGACGAGGCGCACCGACGCACCGGCGTCGACGAACGACCGCACCTTGCGGCCGGTCTCGTGCCCACCGCCCACGATCGTAACGCGCTTCCCGCGAAAGTCGTAGTCGATGATCACCCGAGGGACCTCCGATGTGCGCGCGCACGGCCCGACGGCAGCGCCCGCCGATTCGGGACACCGAGCGCCGCGACCTCACCGACGACGAGGAGCGCGGGAGGCATGACGGGATTCCGCGCGAGGACGTCCGCAATCCGGCCGAGGGAGGCGCGACGGACCTCCTGCGTCGGGAGGGTCGCCCGAGAAACGACCGTCGCGGGCGTCGACGCGGGGAGCCCTCCCTTCCGGAGGCGCCGCACGATTCCTCCGATCCGGTCGGAGCACATGAGCACGACGATAGTGCCACGGAGCGCCGCGATCCTCTCCCACGGTACCTCGTCGCGGCCCCGGGCCTCGTGCCCCGTCGCAATCGTGATCACCGAGGATGCGTCCCGGTGGCTCACGGGGATGCCCGCCGCAGCGGGTCCTGCCGTCGCCGACGTGATTCCCGGAACGAGCTCCCAGGGAACGCCGTGGGCCTCCAGGGCCTCGACCTCCTCCTGCCCGCGCCCGAAGACAAACGGGTCACCGCCCTTGAGGCGCACGACGCGGAGGCCGCGGCGCGCGTGCTCGACGAGTGCACGATGGATCCCGTGCTGCCTCGCGTCCCCATGGCGCCCGAGGGACTCCGCCGGGATCTGGATTACCGGCTTCGGGATGCAGCGCAGGACACCCGGGCCGACGAGGCGGTCGAAGACCACGACGTCCGCACGACGGAGCGCCTCGAGCGCGTTGAGGGTCAGGAGGCCGGGGTCGCCCGGACCCGCGCCGACGAGCGTCACCTTCCCCATCCGGGTGCGCGGCACGGTTCCCCTCAGATGACGACGGAGTCCCGTACCTTCGCGACGACTTCGGGACGCATCGCGTGGTCCGGCGGCGCCTCGCCCGCCTGGAGGGAGGCTCGCACGCGCGTCCCGGAGATGGACTCGCGGTCCTCGTGAGGGCAGACCGCGTCCGTCACATGCCCGCCGCAGCGTGGGCAGAAGAAGACCTCGCGGAAGAACAGCGGCCGGATCCCAAGCCGGCCCGGATCGACGCGGTCGAAGATCTCCCACGCCTCGTAGTCGCCGTACCAGCCCTGTGTGTCCGCGTGCCGCCGGCCCACGACGAGGTGCGTGCAGCCAAAGTTCCGCCGCACGATCGCATGGTGGAGCGCGTCCCGCGGGCCCGCGAAGAGCATTTTCGTGCGCCACGCGCCGAGGACGACCCGCTCGGGCCGATAGTAGTGGTCGATCAGCGCGCGATATCCTTGAAGGATCGACAAGGGCTCGTACTTCGCGCGAACCGTGTCGACGACAGGGTGGATGAACAGGCCGTCGTACAACTCGAGGACCGTCCGGTGGATGTACTCGTACGCACGATGGGGCGGGTTCGTCGTCTGGAAGGCGACGACGGACCGCCAGCGACGCTCGGCGAAGAGGCGCCGCGCCTCCTTCGGCTCGAGGCGGTATGGCTCGAGGGGACCCCAGTGGGGCGGGCCGAGGAGGGTGACCTTGCCGGCGTACGCCGTCGGGCCGACGGCCTTCCGGAGGTACGCGACTCCCGGATGCTCGGACGACGTCGTGCCGAGGGCGCCGGCCGCGTACGCGGAGACATCGAACGGGTACGCGTCCTCGAACGCGAACAGGGCGACGGGGCGGCCGTCCCGGGTCATCATGACATCCTCGCCGGTCGGCACGCGCGGGAAGCCGTCCTCCGAGGGGGCGAAGACGATCGGGAGGCTCCAGACGTGCCCGTCCGGGAGGGTGAGGTCCCGGAGAACCGACCGGACCTCGTCCGCGTGCTGGAACCCTTCGAGCGGCGAGAAGACGCCCGTCGCAAGGGCCTCCGCCCAGCGGGCGACGTCCTCGGAAACGTCGACGGTCGGCAGGCCGGCGAATTCCTTCGGGTCGGCGTCACGACGCACGCGGTCGACGAGGGGCACGACCATCGTCAGGTCCCTCCTCGGGCCGCAGGCGCGGCGGGTCCCGCAAGTGGGTCCGCATGGAGGCCGCACTCCTTGCCCGCGTCGCGCTCCCACCACCAGCGGCCCGCGCGGAGGTCGTCCCCGGGCGCCACGGCGCGCGTGCACGGCGCGCACCCGATACTCGGATACCCGAGGTCATGGAGCCGGTTGTACGGGACGTCGTGCACCCGGACGTACGCCATGACGTCCCCCCACGTCCAGTCCGCGAGCGGGTTCACCTTGACGATGCCGCCGTGGGTCGCGTCCCGCTCGACCTTCGCGATCCGACGCCTCGAGGGCTCCTGGTCCCGACGCAGCCCCGCGATCCAGGCGTCGAGGTCCTTCAGCGCGCGCTCGAGCGGCTCGACCTTTCGGACGCGGCAGCACAGCTTCCGAAGCTCGACGGAGCGGTAGAACAGGTTCAGCCCGTGCTCGCGAACAATCGACTCGACAGCGGTGGTCTCGGGGACGACGACCTCGACCCGGATCCCGTACCGCTCACGGACCGCGTCCATGACGTCGTACGTCTCCTGGGGCAGCCGGCCCGTGTCGAGCGTGAACACCCGCGGCGTGCCGAGCCGAGCGAGGATGTCAACGATGACGCAGTCCTCTGCGCCGAAGCTCGACGCGAGCGCGACACGCTCGCCGAAGCGGCCCGTCGCCCAGCGGAGCACCTCCTCGGCGGTCCGATCCTCGAACTTCGAGAGATCATCGTCCGAGACGGCGGGCAGGTATTCCATGGATCATCCCTTGAGGAAGACGAGGAAGCCGAGGGCCACGATTGCAAGGCCGACGGCGGGCCGCAGCCAACGGTCCGCGAGACGCCGCGTGACGAGGCTACCCGCGAGGATCCCGACGACGCCGCCTGCCACGATCGGCAGGAGGACGTCGACCTCGACGACCTCTTGAGGCCCCGCAATCGCAACGTAGGCCAAGGTCGCGGACAGCGCCAGGGGGCCCCTTGCGATCACGGAGGAACCGACCGCGACCTTCGGCAGGAGCCCGGCGAGCAGGAGCAGTGACACCCCGACAGGACCCCAGCCCGTCCCGAACGCGGCCGCGGCGAAGCCCGCCACGAGCCCGATCCCGACGATCGCCGTCGTCCGTACGGTCCGCTCCGGGTGCGCCCCCGCGTCCCGTTCGAGGGACGATCGCGCGAGCACGAGGATGCCCATCACGATCGTCGAACCGGCGATGAGGAGCGCGAGGAGCGGCTCGTCGACGGAAACGGAGAACTGCGCGCCGAGGAACGTGCCCGCGACGCCGGCGCCGAGGAGTGGCGCAACGACGCCCGCACGCACGTGGCCCAGGGACGCGTGGGACACGCCGCCGAGGGGCACGACGACGAGCTGGCTGATGAGGGAACTCGCGACCGCGACGCGCGGGTCGACGCCAAGCAGGAGGAGCGCCGG
>JBQTHW010000067.1:0-3548 GCA_052389495.1 Methanobacteriota archaeon
GACGTCCGCGCGGATCGACGAGGCCGCGGAGGCGTACGAGGCCCTCGTGGAGGACATCATCGTCGCGGCGGAGATCGAGACGACGATGCGTCGCCGGATCGAGGAGATCGAGAAGGTGAAGCGGCGGGTGAACGCGCTCGAGTACCGCGTGATCCCGGAGCTCAAGTCCACGGAGGCGTTCATCCGCCAGCGGCTCGAGGAGATGGAGCGGGACAACTTCATGCGGCTCAAACGGTTCAAGGCGACATGATCGACCGGGCCGTCGCGGCGTTCGATGACCCGGTGCGGCGCGCGCGCCTCGTGCGGTGGTTCTGGCTCCTCTCGACGGGGTTCACGCTGTTCGGCTTCGCGGTGATCGCGTACCTCTTGTTCGTCGGCCGATGACCGTCACGCCGCCCGGCCCGGGAACGGCCATCGACGGTACCGAGCCTTGCGGACGAACCGGTCCGTGAGGGCGCGAAGGTCCTGAAGGTCCTCCGAGGAGCCGGACCATCGCCGCAGCCGGTCCCCGAACCCGGCTTGGAGGTCCTCCGCGAGCGCACGCAGGTCCCTGGAGGCCCACCGCGGGATGCGGTTCGCGTAGATCGCGGCGAGGAACACGGAATCAAGGCGCTCGATGAGCACCTGCTTCCCACCGACCGCGAACTGACGGAGGCCGCCCCGCTCTTCCTTGAACGTGTCCTTCACGAAGGACGACATCGCGGTGAGCATGCCCGCGAACAGGTCCTCGTCCCGGTCGGCCCGAAGGCGGTTCGTGTTGTGGAGGATGAGCCGGCCGTCGCGGGCGACGAGGAACAGGTCCTCGACCGCGAACCGCCGGCGCGCGACGACCGCGTACCCGACGTACGCGACGCCGCCCGCGGCGACGGCCGCGAGCAGGAGCGGATCGAGCAAGACCTGTCCTGCGCCCGAGCCTCCGCGGACCTCGTACTCGAGGGCGAGCCAGAACAGCCGCGGGCTGCCGAGACGCTCCGTCGTGGACAGGTTCGCGCGGAATCGGATCGCGGAGCCCAGGGCGATCCCTCGCAGGTCGGCCACGGGGATGATCGGCGTCCAGGCGCCGTCGTCCGAGACCGAAAACGAGATCGATCCGTTCGAGCTCCCGCTCCATCCCGCGTCGAAGGCTCGCCACGACACGAAGTCCGCGCCCGCGGCGAAGGGCAGCGTCGTCACGAACCCCGTGGCGCGGCGTATCCGCGCCTCGAACCCCGCGCCGAGGAGGCGGGGACCCAGGCTCGCATTCGTCGTATTGAGGTCCGCCTCCAGCTCGACGTATCGTGCGGCCCCGGCCAGAGGGGTGTCCCCGGGTTCCGTCGACTCGATCCAACCGCTCCAGCTGCCGTCGCCCGGGGACGACGTGTTGCCGGTCCGGACGCCCAGCCGCACGAGCGTGCCCGCGGGGACGTCGCCGTCCCAGAACAGGCGTTGGCGCTCCGCCGGCCCGCCGAGGTCGATCGGCCTCGAACGGAACGATCCGTTTGCGCGCCCCGGGAATGCGAGGTCGACGTCGTCGACGTGGAGCGTGCCGTTCGAAGCGAGGAACGTGTCCACCCAGTATGTGACGAGGATACGTACGACGTAGGGGCCGGGCGTCGCGAACCAGCGGCTCGCATCGAGGGCCACGGTGCTCCACGGACCTGCGACCGTCGTCGAGACGACGTGTTCGAAGGTCCCCGAGGGCCCTTCCACGCGAAGCGTCGAATCGATGCCCGCGATCCCGGAGACGTTGCCGACGGTCCAGTTGTAGGAAAACCTCGCGGTCCCCGGCGCCGTGGACGTGGCGTTCGGCTTCTGAATCGTCTGGAAGACCTCGGCCGTCTCGTTGAACCGCTTCGCCCGGAGGAGCCGCACGTCGTCGAGGTAGAACTGCTCGCGGGTGAGGGACCCTCCGTTGAATCGGAGCGTGACCTGGCTGATCGAGGCACGGGCGGCGCCCAGGTCGGTCAGGTCGACCATCAGCTCCTGCCAGCCCTCCGCGAGCGGCTGGGCCGTGGTGGTCTGAACGACGGAGCCGATCAGTGCGGTCACGTTGAAGGACACCGTGAAGGGCGACACGTCGGGCGCCGAGACCCACACGACGAGGCGCTCGTAGGCGGACCAGTCGAAGGCGCCGGTCCGGAGGGCGCCCGCCCAGGCGGACGGGGAGGGGCCCGTCGTGATCTCGGCTTGGATCATGCCGGCGCCCTCCTGCTGCTGGAACGTGACCGTCGTCAGCTGGCTCGACGACGAGCCGGAGGAGGCGATGCCGTTCCAGTTCGCGTCGGAGTCGAGGGAGTCCCATTGAATCTGGTCCGGAGCCGAGCGGTGTTCGAGGCGGCCCACCTCGAGGGCGGGATCCCACGACGCGGTCGTCCGACCGCTCGATGCGTCCACGAACGTCCAGGGAGCCGGATCGCGGAAGTCGCCTGCGGCAACATGATTGCGGGTGTCCGCACGCAGTTGGAGGCCCGCACCCTCCGAGTCGAGCGCCGCGTCGAGCGAGCCGTTCACCTCGTACTCGGCGCCCGCGGTCCAAGCGAACCCGACGGAGGTCCACGCGAGGACCGCCTCGCCGGGTTCGAGGGACGTGTTGGCGAACTCGAGGGATCCGGGCCCATCCATCGTCCACTGAACCGTGCGCGTCGTCCCGGAACGACCGGTCTCGAACGGCCCCGAGCCGCTCGCGGCGGGCACGACGACGAGGAGCGCCACGAAGACGAGAAGAAGTGCGGTGCCGTTCCGTCGCATCGTCGGGGTCCTCGGTTCGATCTCTCGTTCCTCCGCGCCTCGTGCGCGGTCGTCGCTCCCCTGTTCCCGGCCCGAGACCCCTCCCCGCCCGCGATGCGGGCGACCGGTTCAGGGCGGCTGACCATTCGGCGGGGCGTACTTAATCGTTTCGCTAAAAGCGACGAGGTCCGGACGAGGATCGAGTCAGCGCCGGAGCTGATCCTCCGCGACGACGGCGCCGAGTCTTCGGAACGCCTCCTCGACGTTCGTGCCCGACTTCGCGGACGTGAGGATGTAACCGCACTGGAACGCCTTCGCGACCTGGTCGACGTCCCGCTCCGTGAACTGCGCCTCCGTCGTGAGGTCCGACTTGTTGACGGCGATCAGGATCGGCACCTTTCCGACGACGGCCTCGACGCCGTCGATCCAGTCGTCGAGTTCGTCGAGCGTCTTCCGGCGCGTGACGTCGCACACGGCGAGGACGCCGTTCGCCCCGTAGAAATACGCCTCCTTGAGCAGCTCGCGGAAGCCCTTCTCCCCCATGATGTCCCACACCGTCATGTCGACGTCGACGACGCGGTCCTTCTCCGGCTGGAAGACGCGTACCTCCTTCTTCGACACCTTCGTCCCAATCGTCGTGATGTAGTGGTCGTCGAACATGTTCAGGACGTACCGGCGGATGAGGGACGTCTTTCCGACCGCCTTCTCCCCGAGCAGGCAGATCTTCGACTTGAGATGCTTCATCTCCGTCATCATGGAGCTCACGGGGGCGCGGCGGGCGGCCCCCGTTCGGCGATGGGCCTACTTAACGGTTCCCAGGCGATTTTCCGGATTGAGTCTAC
>JBQTHW010000068.1:0-3101 GCA_052389495.1 Methanobacteriota archaeon
GAGCAGGAGGTCGAACCAGTCCCCGACGCGGGTCTTGTACCTCGCACGGAGGCGGATCGCGCCGGCGGGCCGGCCCCGCAGCACGTTGCGCTTCACGTACGCGAAGTGCTCGGCGTTCCACCAGCCCGGGACGCGCGTGTGCCCGATGAGCCGCGCGCGGGGACGTGTGATCCTCGTCAGCTCACGGAGGAACCGCCGCATCGCCGACAGGGTGCCGGGGAGGCCGAGGTTGTTCCCCATCATGAGCGCCGTGTCGAACGTCCCGAGCCCCCTCGGCAGCCGCCGCACGCCACCCTCGTAGACGCGCGCGACGCCGCGCACGCGCGCGAGGGCGCACTGCGTCGGGGACGGGTCGATGCCGACGACGTCGAAGCCCCGTCGCTGGAGGTACAGGGCGTGGCGCCCGGGGCCGCACCCGATGTCGAGCACCCGGCCGCGGGCGTGCGCGAGCGCCTCCCGCTCGATGCGCGGCCACTCCCGCGCGTCCGCGAAGTAGCCCGCGAGGTCCGAACGCCCGCGCCGACCGTCGTCCCGCTCGAACTCGAAGCGCGGCCGCTTGCCGAGCCAGTGGTCGAGCATCGCCTGGGCGAACAGCTCGAAGGAGGAGCCGGGTCCCGGCGCGGTCCGGGCCATGCGTCGCCCCCAACGAGACGGGCGCTCATGACCTTTCCGCCCGGGCGCGGGGTAGCTGCAACATAACCGCAACCGGCAAACCTTATCCCCCATCCCGACGTTGTCATCGCGGGTCGAGCGCATGCCCCGAGGGAAGAGGGACGCGAAGTTCGAGGTGTACGGGCAGGAGATGGTCGAGAAGGTCGTCGCGAAGAGCGGCAGCTCCGGTCGCGTGTACCTGCCGCCGGACTGGATCGGCCGCCGCGTGAAGGTCATCCGGATCGAGTGACGATGGTGGACCTGTTCACGCCCCCCGACGTCGCCGCGTGCGCCCGATGCGGGAGCGGTCGCGTCCACCCGAAGCTCCTCGTGATGGGTCCGATCGCGGGGATCGACAGCGACTCGCGGACGTTCATCTGCGAGGCGTGCGGCCACGAGGGGCTGCCCATCATGTTCGACACGGACGCCGAGCGTGCGCGGTTCGAGGCGGAGACGCACGGTCCTCGGCCCGAGACGCCCGCGAAGAGCGAGGGCGTCCTCTCGATCCCGATCCTCCCGGTCCTCACGGAGCCCCTCCTGGACGTCCGGATCCTCGACCTCGTGCCGTTCCGCCTCGCGTCGATCGCCGGCGTCCGATGGGACGGCCGCTCCGTGCGTCCGTCGGAGTACCGGGTCCCGTTCGAGGACTACTGGGACGCGATCGGCGGCCCGAGGTACAACGCGGCGCGCGTCCTCATGCTCGACCTGACGGGGATCGAGCGGGCGAACCCGAACTTCGACGTGCTTCGGCACCTCGTGAAACGGTGCGACGTGTGGCTCGACCTCGGCGCGCGCGAGCCGGAGGAGGTCATGGACGGCTACATGCTCGACGTCGAGCGGGTCGTGGCGGGGTCGAAGACGCTCGCGTCCCTCCGGGCCTTCGAGGAGCTGTACGCCCTCTCGACGGACGTCCTCCCGTGCCTCGACTGGGACGGGAAGGTCGTGTGGCTCGATCCCCGCGAGCCGCGCGTCGACGTGCGCGACGTCGCGCGCGCCCTCCGGTCCATCGGCTTCCGCGCGATGTGCGTGATGGACCTCCGCCGGCTCGGCACGGAGTCGGGACCCGATCCCGCGCTCCTGGCGGACCTCGAGGGGCTCGACCTCGACGTGTTCCTGGGCGGCGGGCTCCAGGAGACGGACGTCGCGGGACTCGGCGAGCGGGGCCTCGCGGGCGGCTTCGTGGACCCCTACACGCCGATCATCCGCGACCTGCTCCGGCGGCCCGAGAAGGAGGTGCCGGCCTCCGCGGACGCGCCTCGTGCGGAACCGCGACCGTCGGGGTCGCCGCGCGGCGCGCCGGACCCGGGGTGAGGTATCCGGCCTGCGCAACGGCCTCCCGCGTGCCCACGGCCATCGAAGCGCGGAGCGTGCTGACGAGGAGGGCTCCGAGCCCCTGACGGAACCGACGCGAAGTTGAAATTCCCGCGAGGGTTGCTCGCGGCGATCCCATGTCGCTCCGGAAGGTGCCGCGGCCGTTCGAGCTCCACTGGGGGAAGGGCGTCATCGCGGAAGAGGCCTCCACCGTGACGCCGTTCCACGAGCCGACGGTCCAGCTGCTCGCGTTCGACGACGGCTCGACGTCCCTGAGGTTCTGCGTCTACCACGGGTCCTCGTTCTCGCGGATGCCCCTGATCCTGTCCGAGGAGCATCTCGTGGGTCTCGCGAAGGAAGTCAAGAAGAACCCGCGGATCCGGAGGCTGCTCAAGCGGCTCGTCGACTGACGCGCATCAGACCCGCTCGACGTCGATCCCGGCCTTCCGGAGGAGGTCGAGGCCTTCGTCGGTGCGGTACGACGCACGGTAGTACATCTTCGAGATGCCCGAGTTGATGATCGCCTTGGCGCACGTGATGCACGGTTGGGCCGTGACGAAGGCCACCTTCCTCGGATCGTTCACGCGAACCTTGATCAGGGCGTTCACTTCCGAGTGGAGGCAGCCGCACCCGCCCGGCTGATCCGCCCTGCAATCGTCGTGCGGAAAACCCTTCGCGGTGCCGTTGTATCCGAACCCGTAGATCTGGGTCATGTCCTCCGACGTAAGGACGCATCCGACCTGGAAACGCTTGCAGGTCGCCCGGCGCGTGAGGGCCGTCGCGAAGTCCATGATGATGCTCTCGATGCTCGGTCTCTCCATCTTTCCCATTCCGGATCCTCGGGGTCACGACGGGCGAACCGTCGGGTCCACTTAAGGTTTCGGAGGTCCCGTTCGTGGCAAGTCGCAACGATTATGAGCGCACGTCGCCGATGCGTTGCCGTGACCCCACCGTCCGGGTCCGCGCTCGATTCGAATTCACACGCGGATGCGCTCGTCGTCATCCTCGTGGTCGTCGCGGTGGTTGTTCTCTATGTTGCGGTGACCACGTTCTTCGTACTGCTCTCGGTCTCGTTCGTGTTCGACACGACGATTGCGTTCGAGAACCGCTCCGGCGAGGACTTGCTCATTACGCCAATC
>JBQTHW010000069.1:0-5344 GCA_052389495.1 Methanobacteriota archaeon
CGGTGGGGGCCGGGCCCGAGGGCCGGGAGCGAGATTCGAACTCGCGTCAGGGGATCCACAGCCCCCTAGCTTAACCAGGCTGGCCCATCCCGGCCGCGGGCCGTCGGATGCGGGGAGGCCTTAATAGCCCTTCGGTCAGCCGCGCAGTTCCCGGAGTCCGAGCATCCCTCCCGCGGTCCGCCGAATGAGGAGGAACGCCGCCAGGATGAGGACGAAGCCGACGATCATGACGACGATCAGGAAGGAGACCGCGTCGGGCGACAAGAGCGTGCCGATCGCTCCAACGAACAGGAGGGCGACGCCCGCGGACCCGAGCCGCACGCTCGTGCGACGATGACGCATCGCGGCCTCGCGGGCCTCCCGTTCTCGTTCCGCGCGCGTCGGGCGAGACGCGGCCATCGGCGGGCCGAAGCCCGGGCCCGTATATGACGGGTTCGACGATGCCGGGGGCGTCGACCGCGCCCCGCCGCCACGGTCCCTAGCCGCCGACGTTCGTACTGGACCGGGAGAGCATGGGCGTCATTCATGACGTAACGTCGGGTGAGCGGCAGGCGAAGGTCCTCGACGCGAATCGCCCCGTCGCGGTCGACTTCCGGCGTGAACGATGCGTCTGGTGCACCCCGCTCGAGTCGGAGTACGAGGCCATCGCCGAGGAACGATCCGACAAAAATCCGGACATCGTCGTCTGCGAGGTGTGCGGCCTCGGCTACGCGGACGAGGCGACGGCGGTCGCATGCCAGGCGTAGTGCACGAGCCACGACGCCTGCTCCCTCGAGATTACCTCGCGGGCCGTCTACTTCCCCGTATGACGTGACGGCCGTCGCGCGTCCTCCGCCTCCCCACCTCTGCGTTGGCCGGTTCGGGCCGCTCGAAGCAAACGTTTTGTAGGTCGCGGCGAATCGACTTGCCGTGCCGCCGAAGCGGGATTTCCTGTCGATGCTCGAGGTCGAAACGGACCTCGTCGGATTGCTGGAGCTCACGACGAGCATCAAGAACCGCCAGAAGGCCGGCGAGCCGTACGAGCCGCTGCGGGGCAGGAGCCTCGCGATGATCTTCGAGAAGGCGTCGACGCGGACGCGCGTGTCGTTCGAGGTCGGCATGACGCAGCTCGGAGGCCACGCGCTCTTTCTGAGCCCGAACGACCTTCAGATCGGCCGCGGCGAGACGATCGCCGACACGGCCCAGGTCCTGAGCCGCTACGTCGACGGCATCCTGTACCGCGCGTACCGACACGAGAACGTGCGGGAGCTCGCGCGCCATGCGTCCGTGCCGGTGATCAACGGCCTCGATGACCGCGAGCACCCGTGCCAGGTCGCGACGGATCTGTTCACGGTACAGGAACGCAAGGGCAGCCCAAAGGGCCTCAAGCTCGCGTACGTGGGCGACGGGAACAACGTGTGCAATTCCCTCCTCGTCGGCTGCGCGATCCTCGGGATGCACGTCTCGGCCGGCGTCCCGAAGGGGCACGAGCCCGACGCGACCCTAACGGGCGCCGCGAAACGCATCGCGAAGGAGAACGACTCCACGGTGCACGTCCTCCACGACCCCTTCGACGCCGTGAAGGACGCGGACGTCGTGTACACGGATGTCTGGGTGTCGATGGGCATGGAGGCGGAGAAGCAGACGCGCGAGAAGACCTTCCTCCCGTACCAGGTGAGCGAGAAACTCGTGAGCGCCGCGAAGCCCGACGCCGTCGTGATGCACTGCCTGCCCGCCCATCGCGGCCTCGAGATCACGGACGACGTGATCGACGGACCGCAGTCGATCGTCTTCGACCAGGCCGAGAACCGCCTCCACGCGCAGAAGGCGATCCTCACGCGGTTCCTCGCGGGCGTCTGATCTCGGGCGGGAACGATGCCCTTCACCGCGTTCCACGTGGTCCCCGTCTGGCCCCTCTACGTACGATGGCCGCACCGCTGGGACATCCTCGCACTCTCCTTCGGGGCCGTCCTACCGGATCTGGAAATCGTCACGATTTACCCGCTCACCGGGGACCCCGCGTTCGCACGGGGCATCATGCACTCGCTCCTTGGCGTCGTCTCGGTGAACCTCCTCCTCGCCCTGTTCGCGGCCCGGACCCTGGGTCCGTGGCTCGCGATGCGACTCGATCGTCGGTACCCGGGCAGAGGCTGGAGACTCTTCGCGCGCCACGACGTCGTCCGGGACACGAAGGGCGTCGGCGTCCAGGCGGCCTCGGCGATCGTCGGCGGCCTTTCCCACCTCGGCCTCGACCTGATCCATCACGTCGACACGCCGCTCCTGTGGCCCTGGCGGGATGTGCCGCTCCACCTGGGCCCGTGGGCGGCGGACTACGCCTCGGCCGCATCCGCGAGCCTTGTCGTGAATGCCGTCGTCGGCGTCCTGTTCGCCGCGATGGTCGTGCGGTGGGTCGCGAGGTAATCGCCTAGCGTCCGCCGAACCACTCGCGCAGGACGGGGTGCATCTCCATCATCTGCTCCCGCCCGATCGCCTCGTAGAGCTGGATCATGATGCCTACGGCTAGGAGGACGCCCGTGCCGGACGCCTGCCCGACTGTCCCGATCATGTCGGCGACCGCCGCGAGGGCGCCCACGAAGGCTCCGGAGATCACCGTCACGACGGGGATGTAGCGGTCGAGCACCCGGCGCAGGATCCGCGGATCCCTCCGGAACCCCGGGATCTGCATCCCGCTCGACTCGATCTGCTCCGCGACGCTCTCCGGCCCCATGTTCGTCGTCATGATCCAGAAGCGGGCGAACATGATCGAGCCGCCGATCATCACGAGCAGGTACACGAGCACGTGCACGAACACCTGCCAGTACGCGTTCCCGCGGAGGTACACCTGGTACACGTCGGGATTGATGAGCGGCAGGAGCCAGTCCGTGACCCCGTTGATCGTCGAGAAGTAGTAGGCGAGCCCGCCCGTCGGCGTCGTACGTTGGATCTGCCCACCGACCACGAGCGGATCGCTCGCGTCCGGATACGCCCCCAGGATCGGATTCTGTCCGATCCACGGCCACTCGGGATGCTGCCAGAAGAGGAGGGTGAACATGCTGACGTTCGCCAGGACCGCGGCGACGAGGATGACGGGGATGTTCGACGCGTACATGAGACGGATCGGGTAGCGGCCGCGGGCGCCCCGTGCCCTGCCGTGGGCGAGGGGCAGCTCGATCCGCGTCGACTCCGTGTACCCGACGATCAAGAAGATCGCGATCGTCCCGATCAGGGCGATCAACGGATTCGGCGGGGCGAACATGATCTGCTCGAGCCCCGTCGACGCGAGCTGGCCCCCCGGCAGGTTCTGGAGGAAGTAGATCGTCTTCGGGATCGTCCCCGCCGGGGCGCCGCCCGCCTGCGATGCCGGCTCGAAGTTGAACGTGCCCGTGAAGATCTGCTGCGCCACGCCGGCGGCGATGAAGAGGGAGATCCCCGACCCGATGCCCCACTTCGACACGACCTCGTCCATCAGGAACACGATGTACGAGCCCGCGAACAGCTGCATCACGATGAGCAGGTTCGCGAGCAGGTTGCCGTTCCCCGCCGGGATGAGGCCGAACAGGAGGGAGCCGTTCAGGTTCGAGACGAACCCGTCCGACGGCGTGAGGAAGCCGAACACCTGCGGGATCGCCTCGACGAAGATCATGATGATCACGAGCAGCTTCTGCGTCCCCTGGTAGACGGACTTGTCCTCGTCGTCCCGGAGGTTCAGGTTGATGATCTTCGCGCCCGCGAACAGCTGCATGATGATCGAGCCCGTCACGATCGGGCCGATCCCGAGGTGCATCAGGGAGCCCTGGGCTCCCGCGAGGATCGCCCGGAGGCTCGAGAAGAAGTCGATCACGTTCGTGCGGTCGAGCCCGTAGATGAAGACGTTCGTGAGCGCGAAGTACAGGACGAGGATCAGCACGACCCACAGCATCTTCGTCCGGAACTGGACGTGCCCATCGGGCCGGCTCACCGCGGGCAGGCGGTCCGTGAGCGGCTTGAGGGCGTAGAGGCGGCTCTTCTTCTTCTCCTCGAGCGGCATCGACTACTCCTTCGCTCCGCCGGGCAGGAGGACGGCGCCGCCCGCGGCGGCGACCTTCTCGACGGCCGTTTCCGTGGCGCGCGCCACGGTGATCCGCATCGCCTGGCCTACGCGCCCTCGGCTAAGAAGCTTGTCGATGCCCGCGGCGGTTAGGTCGATTTCGAAACCGCCGGCGCCGCGCCTCGCGTGGCCTTCCGCCTCGAGCCTCGGGAGGAGACGCTCCAAATCCTCGACGTTGACCGCGCGGGTCTCGCGGATCTGCGCGTGCCGGACGAACCCGTAGTGCCCGAAGTGGTCCGGGTCGTACTTGACCATCGACTTGAACTTGTGCTTGTGCAGGCCGGCGTTCCCCGTACCGCCGCGTCCGCCCGCCCCCCGGCCGTGCTTCTTGCCTCGGCCGTGCGTGCGGCTCCCCCGCATCTTGCGCGTCCTACGGACCACGGCCCGACGCCTCCTCGAAGATCATCCGCTGGAGCAGATCGTTGATCGCCTTCCCCCGGTAGCCGAGGTCCCCGCCGTCGTGGAAGCCGCGCTTGATGCCTCGGAGGCCCTTGACCGCGGGATGGAGGCGCAGGACGGGACGCAGGTCGCGCACGTCCTTCACGCCCGCGTCGCCCTTCGCGATCGCCTGGCTGAGGTCCCAGATCGACTTGAATGCGCTGTGCGCCTTCACGAACGCGTCGTCGATCGGCGCGTCGCCGGCCGCGCGGCCCCGACGCAGGAGCAGCTTCGCGAGGACCTCCGCCTCGACCTCGCCCCACGTCACGTGGTCCTTCACGAGCTGGAGCATGCCCCGGTACGTCGGGTCCTCGGGCACGACGACGCAGTGGTTCTGGCGCGTGAGGTGGAGCATCTTCAAGGTGTCGTCCACGTCCTGCCTCAGGTCGTGTTTCCCGCGCAGGCGCACGACCGCGAACGTCACGCCTCGTCCTCCCCTTCGCCCTCCGGCTTCTCCGCGGGGGGTTCCGCCTCCGCGGTGAGGTCCTCGCCCTCCACCGCGACCTCTTCGGGGAGGACGCCGGCGTCCGCCGTGGGCGACGCGGCCGCGGCGGACTTGTACACGAAGACCTGCTCCGCGCCCGCCTTGATCTTGAGCCGGTCCGCCTGATCGGAGCGCACCTTGAGCTGCGTCGTCTTGCGGAGCGCGTCGAACGTCGCGAGCGCGTAGTTCACCGTCGTCTTCGTGTGGCCCTTCGTGAAGCCCCACGCATCCGTGATCCCGGCGAGGCGCAGGACGCTCTTCGCGACGTCGCCAATCGCGAGGCCGACGCCCTGGGGCGCCGGCTTCAGGGTGACCTCGACGGAGCCGCTCCGGCCCGCGACCTTGAACGGCAGGGA
>JBQTHW010000070.1:0-1912 GCA_052389495.1 Methanobacteriota archaeon
GGGCCGTAGAACGCGGAGGCGTGCTTCGCCGCGTAGCCCATCACGATCGTGTCCTGGGAGCCCGCGCGGTCGAGGGCCGTGCGGATCGCCGCGACCTGCCCGTCCATCATCCCGCTCGGCGCGACGACGTCGGCGCCGGCTCGGGCCTGGCTCACGGCGGTCCGGGCCAGGAGGTCGAGGGTCATGTCGTTGTCCACGCGGCCGTCGACGACGAGGCCACAGTGGCCGTGGTCCGTGTATTCGCACAGGCAGACGTCGGCCATGACGACGAGGTCCGGCGCGTCCGCCTTGATCGCCCGCAGGGCCTCCTGGACGACGCCGTGGTCCGCGTAGGCGCCGCTCGCGTCCTCGTCCTTCTCCGAAGGCAGGCCGAAGAGAATCACGGCCCGGATGCCAAGCGAGGCGAGGGTCTGTCCCTCGGCAGCAGCCTCGTCGACCGTCAGGCGCCGCACGCCGGGCATGGAGGGGACCTCGGCGTCGATGCGGTCGTCCTCGCGCACGAAAAGCGGCTGGATCAGCTGCGCAATGTCCCAGCGTGCCTCCCGGAAGAGATCCCGCAGTGCGGCGGTCCGGCGAAGGCGGCGGGGCCGCCGGACGGGTCGGGGCAGCTCACCCGTGCGCCTCGACCTCCTCGACCGCCTTGATGAGTCCGGCGACCGTGTGCTCCCCGGACACGGACGCGATCCGGAAACCGAGTTCACGGACGGCCTCCGCGGTGATGGGCCCGATGCAGGCCGCCTCCGCTTCCTCCCTCAGCCGACGGACATCCTCCTCGGAGAGGAGGGCGGCGAGGTTCCTCGCGGCGGAGGCGCTCGTGAACACGATGACGTCGATCCGACCCGCGCTCCGCAGTCGGTCGAGGTCCGGCTCCGCAATCGTCGGGTCGTATGCGACGACGTCCCGCACGCTCGCCCCGCGGGCCCGTAGCTCGTCCGCAAGGGATCTCCGTGCGAGGGCCGACCGTGGGAGGAGGATGCTCTGTCCGCACACGTCCCCGAGGGCCGAGGCGATTTCGTCCGTGAGGTACTCCTCGGGCATCGCGCGGACCGCGAGTCCGGCCGATTCTGCGGCGGCCTTAGTGGCGGGGCCCACCGCGGCGATCTTCGCGGAACCCGCTGTGAGGTCGATCGCCAAGGCCTTCGCCCGGGCGACGACGGCGTCGACCCCGTTCGAGCTCGTGAACACGACCCAGTCGAAGGCGCACCATCTTCGGACCGCCTCGTCGAGGGCCCCCGGGTCCTGCGGGGGCACGATGCGCACCGTGGGGAAGGGAATCGCCAGGGCACCGCGTGCCTGCAGCATCTCGGCGAGGCGCACCGTCCGCTCCTCCGACGCGACGACGAGGACCGTCTTCCCAGCGAGGAGGCCAGACTCCATTTCACGCCATCTCCCGGAGGATTTCGCGTGCTCCTCCGTCGAATAGCCTGCCGCGCGCCTCATCGACGACGCCACCCCAATCCATGGCGGGCCCCTTCGCGACCGCCCGCACGACGCGTCGGCCGTCGGGGGCCGCCACGACCGCTCTCAAGGCGATCGACGCGTCCTCGACCGTCGCCAAGGCACCGAAGGGGACGTTGCAGTCGGCCCCGACGAGGACGCTGAGGGCGCGCTCCGCCTGCGTGGCGGTCCGGGCCGCCGGGTCGTCCGCGGACGCGAGGATTCCGAGGACCGTTCCATCGTCTGCCCGCGCCTCGAGGGCGAGCGCTCCTTGTCCGGGGGCGGGCGTCATGACATCGGGAGGAAGGGGCTCCGCCGGCCAGCCTCGGATCTTGAGTCGCTCCACGCCTGCGGCCGCGACGACGATCGCGTCGAACTCCTTTGCGCCGAGGCGGCGGAGTCTCGTGCCGACGTTCCCTCGGAGGTCGATCACGTCGAGCTCGGGCCAGCGGGCGAGGAGCTGCGCGCGACGCCG
>JBQTHW010000071.1:0-5869 GCA_052389495.1 Methanobacteriota archaeon
ATCGGTTCATCCGGCGGCGTCGCCTCGCTCGGCGACGGGCCGATGCCAGGAGCCGCCTCGGCACCGACGGCCGGACCCATTGCGACGAGCAACAGCGCCGTCACGGCGAGAAGCGCGAACGCCGTCGTTCGAACCGTCCGAAGGGAAGGTTGACGAGCTCCTGAGTTCCCGGCCGGGACCATGGCCATCCCGGTCCGGGCAAGGTCGACGGACCTCAAGAGCCGTCGCTAGGGATACCATAGGAACCCCACAAACTTCATCTTGACACAGGCCGTCCAAGGCCGCGTGGCTCGGGGGGATACGGGCTGGAGGCTTACCGTACGAGAGCGGATCCTCCTTCACTTGGCGGAGCGCGTCCCCGAGGGGACGGAGTACCGCGCCTCCGAGGAGCTGACGCAGGCGGGGCTCGCGCGGGCGGCGGGCGTCGCCCAGAAGCACGTTCCCCAGTACGTCCGATCGATGGCGGACGAGGGGCTCGTCGCGGAGCGGTCGGCCCGCGTGGAGGGGAGCCGCCAGCGGAAGAAGGCCTATTTCGTCACGGACGGCGGCCGGATGGAGGCGTCCCGCTTGCGGGGCGAGCTTCTGGACCGGCAGGTGGAGGTCGAACTTGACGGGAGCCGACACACGATGTCCCTTCGCGACGCGCTCCGCGAGCACTTCCGGGGCGCGAGCCTCGTCGCCCTCGTCAGGGCGCTCGAGACGGAAGGGACCCTCCGGCCGCCGAAGGCGCCGGAACCCGGCGCGCGGCCCACGTCGGCGCCGACGGGCGACCACCCGGCGTTCGCGCTGCCGTCCGTCCGCGCTTGGCTAGAACAGGCCACCGAACTCGAGCATGCGTACGACTGGACCGGGGCCATCACGTCCTACCGGAAGGCCCTCCGGGAGATGCCACCGGGGGAAGCGGCCCCGAGGGGCGTCGTCGAGGAGCGCCTAGCCCACGCCGTCTTCCGAGCGGCCATGCAGTCGGAGCGGGTCGAGGAGTTCGCGCTGCGGATCGGTCAGGCCGTCGAAGCCCACCGGCAGGCTCAGGCGAGCTACGAAACGGTCGGGACTCCGCTCGCGGCGGCGCAGGCCGTCCGCGCCCGGGCGTGGGTCGCCTACGCCTCCGCCTGGCGGGCTCAGGAGCCTTCGGAGAGGCACCGCCTCCTGCGAGAGTCCTGGGACCTCACGAAGGACGCCCTGAAGGCATTCGAGGCCTCCGGCGCCGGGCGTGAGGTCGGCCTGACATACGCCCAGCTGTCGCGGGCCCCAATGTTGTCCGTCCACTTCGACGGGGACGGGGTACGCCGTGAAGCCGTCGCGCGGGAAGCGCTCGAGTGGGCGGACACGGCCGTCGACCGGCTGTCCCGGGATGGATCGGCCGTCCCCCTTGCGATTGCCTATGTGAGGGCGATCTGTTTCAAGGAACTGCTGGCCGGTTGCTACGTCTCCGATCCGAACGAGAAGCAGCGCCTGCTCCGGACAGAAACCTCCGACTGGAAGCGCGCCCTCACGCTTTCCGAGCCGTCCGCGTTGCTCGAAGCGCCCATCGCGGAATCCCTCTCCGGGACGACGGATACCCTGTTCAGCACGGGCACGAAGGAGACCCTCGAGCTCGGCGAGCGAGCTCTCGCGGAAGCGCGCAGATCGGGCGATCGGCTCCTCATCGGCTTCGCCCTCGACATGCTCGCGTTCCATACGTTCTGGATGGGCCTCGCCCTCGACGACTTGGAGGAGCGTACGCGCCTCCTCGACCGATCCCTCCAGCACGCCGAGGAAGCGCGTCGGCACTTCGAGGCGATTTCGTTCATGCCTCCCGGGATGGGGGCGATCTGGAGCCCGGAACCGTATCCGTACTACTGGTCCTACCTGGCGTTCAACGAGATGGACGCCTCGACGAAGCGCGACCTCCTACGGAAGGCGTTGGACCGGATGCCGGCGATGTACTCCCAGGCCGAGCGATCCGGCTACCCGTACGCCCTCTCGACGGCCCACTACGTGGAGGGCCTCATCTTGGACGAGATGGCGAGGATCGAGACGAACGTGGGGGAGAAGCGCCGGATCCTCGAGAAGGATCTGGCCCATCAGGACGAGGCCTATGCGATCGACCTCCGGATCTACCCCTGCGCGGACTGGGATCTAGGGCTCGAGGAGAACCACATCGCGGCAATTCAATTCGAGCTCGCGGACCTGTCGGAGGATCCGGAGGCGAAACGTTCGTTGCTCGAAGCCGCGGTTGCGGGCACGGAGCGTTCGATTGAACGTCTCCGGGGCGCGCTCATCGACGCTCCCTCGATGCGGCTCTACGCCGTCGGCCGATCGTGGTTCGACTACGGCGACCTCCTCGAGCGCCTCCATGGCGTCTCGAAAGAACGGACGGCCCTCGCCAAGGCCGTCGATGCCTTCCTTGCGGCCGCCGGATGCTTCAGCAAGGCGGATCTTGCAAGCCGCGCCGCGGAGAGCTCTTGGAAGGCCGCGAAGGTCTTGGACCGCCTCGGGGAGCACGGGAGCGCGTCGGAAAGCTTCCTCGCGGCGTCGAAGGACTACGGTATCGCGGGTCAACGAATCCCCCACCTGAAGGCCTTCTACGAGGACCATGCGCGCTACATGCGCGGCTGGAGCGAGATCGAGAACGCGCGGTCCCACCACGAGAGGCAGGCGTACGCGGCGGCGAAGGAATCCTACGAACGGGCGGCGGTCCTCCTATTTGCCGGTCGCTGGAAGTCGTTCGCGCCGAACTACCTCGCGTGGGCCCGACTCGAAGGCGCGGAGGACCTCAGTCGCCGCGAGAAGGGGGCCGAGGCGATCCGGTCCTTCGAGGACGCAATCCAGTTCTTCGAGCAGACGGAGGAATCGCTGAAACGCGACCGAGGGTCGATGGAGGCGCCCGAGCGGACCCTCGCCGACGAGCTCATCCGGGCCTGCGAGCTGCGGCGCGAGTACTGCCGGGCCCGCGTCCTGCTGGAGGACGCGAAACTCGTCGCGAGACGGGGTGACCATGCCGCGGCCGCGGACCGCCACGGTCTCGCATCGGCCGCCTTCAAGCGCCTGGAACGCGCGGTGGAGCGCGAGGAGGATCGCCGTGATCTGCGTCTCATCGCCATCCTCGCGGCGGCGTGGCAGCGGATGGCGGCCGCCGAGGCGGATGCGTCCGCGGACTCGTTCGTTGAAGCCTCCCGTCACTTCGAGGACGCACGGGCGGTCGCACGGAACGAGACGTCCCGCATGTTGGTCCTCGGGCACAGCCGCCTGTGCTTGGCCCTCGCGGCCGGAGCGCGGTTCGCCGACACGAGGGACCCCGGTTCCCATCGCGACGCGATCCGTCAGCTAGAGAGTGCCGCGACGTACTATGCGAAGGCGGGCTACCCCGGAGCCTCGGACTACGCGAAGGCGTCCAAGCTCCTCTTCGATGCGTACGCGTACCTGGACCGCGCGAACGAGGAGACGGATCCCGAGCGGAAGGCGAAGCTGTACGGGATGGTCGAGCGGGTCCTCGAGGCCTCCGCGGACGCCTTTGCGGGCGCCGACCAGCCCGCGAAGCGGGAGGAGGCGCTGCGGCTCCTCGGACGGGTCAAGGAGGAGCGGCAGCTCGCCGTCTCGTTGATGGAAGTCTTACAGGCTCCCGCGATCGCGTCCTCGACGTCGGCCTTCGCGACGCCGGCGCCGAGCTTCGAGGCCCCCGTGGGCTTGGAGCGGTTCGAGCACGCAGACGTGCACGGGAACCTCATCGCTCCCGACGGACCCGTGCCGCGCGTCGACACCCTCCTGCTCGAACTCGGACTCGTGAACGCGGGCCGCGCGCCCGCGCGGCTCGTCAAGGTCGAGAACATCGCCCCGGAGGGGTTCGACCTCGTGGCCGCGGAGGGCGCCTGCACCCTCGAGGAGAGTCACCTCGACCTCAAGGGTCGTCGCCTCGAGCCGCTCAAGACGGAGGAGTTGAAGGTCGTCCTGCGCCCGAGGCAACCGGGCGTGTACACGTTCCGTCCTCGGATTGTCTACCTGGACGAGGATGGGCGGTTCAAGCGGCACGAACTCGACCCGGTCGACCTCACGGTGAGCGGCTAGGCGACGCCTCGACCGAGGCATGCCTAGACGGTTTGCTTTCGCCTTCGTGCCATCGCCCAAAGGAACGTCGCTACGAGGACGAGGCCCGCGGGAACCGGAATTACCAAACGAGGTTGTCGATCACGACATTCGGTGTCCACTGAATCGGATCGACGATCGATCATGAAGAGCCCCCCTCTCCCCGCCCCTGCCCCGGGATAAAGGAGTGACGTGGTCGGGAAATCGCCCAAGCCCGATTACCGGTCACGACGGAGGAGAGCGGGGCCGCGGGTAGGAGGCAGCCCAGAAAGGTGCATGCCAGCACCTGTGCACACGCGCCCCTCCTCATCGCGAAGGAGATGGGACCTGCGCGGCTTTGACCTCATGCTTCGTAGGGTCCTGGCGGTCGACCGTGGTCGTGCCCGGACGGAGCCTAGTACAGCTTCGGCTTCGACGTCGGCTCTTTCCAGTACGGCCGCGTCGTGATGTACTTCAGCTTCGCCTCGAACAGGTCGTTGAAGAACTCCTTGTCCGTGTCGTGCATCCTCGCCCGATTCGCCGCGAGGTTCGGAAGGATCACGTGCAGGAGTCGCGTGCGCACTCGTGCCTCCGTGACTCTCGATTCTGACGATGTGTTTCCCTCGCTGGGATTGCACCAGACGGGGCTCGCGCTGTAGCGGTTCATGCGCCGTCCCGACGGAAAACGAGGGGCACCGACAGAGGGATCAACCCAAGGAAGAATTCCCGTCTACGCGGTAATGCGCTGTTTTGTCCTTCGATGAAGTAAAAAGGCAATTGCTTAAGCGTCGATATCCCTTGCAACCGATGGAGGAACTCAGGATGCGTGTGGGGGGTCTCATCTTCGTCTGTGTCGTAGCGTTGCTGATGCCGGCGATGTTCGCTGCACCAGCCAGGGGACAGGCCGTGACTCTTACGGTCACGTTCCACAACGAGCCGTTCGCGTTTCCGGCCGTGTTGCCTTGCCTAGGGCTCGACGGTTTCGTCAGCGGTCTCCAGACCGGGGTCATCCACGTAAGTCTGTCCGCCAAGGGGACCGCGAACGTCCAGTTCACGGGAACGGGTACGTTCACGTTCGCCGCCGACGGATTCAGCGTCTCGGGTAGGTTCACGATGTGGTTCGGCGGCCAGGTGAACGTGGTCAACGGTGAGTTCACGGCCACATTCCTCATCAACGGGGTCGCCTCCGACGGTTCCGTCTTCCGGTTCTTCGCCGTGGCGCACATCACGATTGTAGGGGCCGACGTGATCGTGGCCTTCGAGAAGGCGCTGTGTCCCTAGTCTCAGGCAGCGAAGGATTCGACACGCAGGAGGCCCTCGCGCACCGTTGCGCTTCAGGTTCGATACGCCATCTCCTGGGTCAATAGAGCTTCGGCTTCGACGTCGGCTCGTTCCAGTACGGCCGCGTCGTGATGTACTTCAGCTTCGCCTCGAACAGGTCGTTGAAGAACTCCTTGTCCGTGTCGTGCATCCTCGCCAGGAGCTTCGACGCGGTCGTCGGGCCGACGCCGTACACGGTGTTCGCGTACACCGCCCGCTTGCCGTACACGGCCACGAGGTCCGCCACCTGCTTCGCCCGCGTGAGGAGCTTCCGCTCCTCGTCGCTCAGGTCGAGCTTCCGCAGGCGCTTTGCGAGTGCGTCTCGAACCGTCCACGCGGACCATCCGAGGACCGTAAGGAGCGGGGAGCCGCATTTCGCGCACACCGGCCGGTCCGCCGTCTCCCCGATCCGGACCTCCTCGTGGAAGTGCCCGCATTCGAAGCACAGCATGTGGACGGGCTCCGAGGCGAGGTGGAGCCGCATGCGTTCGAGGATCTCCTCCCGCTC
>JBQTHW010000072.1:0-2084 GCA_052389495.1 Methanobacteriota archaeon
GTGATCGTCTCGGGCATCGGCTGCTCGAGCAACCTCCCGCACTTCTTGTCGACGTACGGCTTCCACTCGATCCACGGGCGCTCGATCCCCGTCGCGTCGGGGATCAAGCTCGCGACCCCCGACCTCCACGTGCTCGTGACGGGCGGGGACGGCGACGGATACGGGATCGGTCTGGGGCACACGATGCACGCGATGCGCCGGAACCTCGACATCACGTACCTCGTCATGAACAACCAGGTGTACGGCCTCACGACGGGCCAGGCCTCGCCGACGGCGGAGAAGGGGATGAAGACGAAGTCCACGCCGAACGTCGGTGTGATCGAGAACCCGATTGACCCGATCAGCCTCGCGATCGCGTCGGGGGCGACGTTCGTCGCCCGCACGTTCAGCGGGGACGTCAAGAACATGGCCGACGTCATCCAGAAAGGGATCGAGCACAAGGGTTTCGCGCTCGTGGACTGCCTCTCGCCCTGCGTGACGTACAACAAGGTCAACACGTACGACTGGTTCAAGGAGCGGGTGTACAACCTCAACGCCGAAGGCCACGACCCGAAGGACCTCCACGCGGCATTCGCCCGGGCGGTCGAGTGGCCGACGGTCCAGCGGGACCGCATCCCGATCGGCGTGTTCTACCGGATCGAGGGCGTGCCGACGTACGAGGAGCTTGAGCCCGGGCTGGCGAGAGGCCCGCTCGCGAAGCAGCGCCTCGAGGTCGAAGACCCGGACGGCCTCCTGGCGGAGATCCTGTAGCCGCGTCGAGAACCCAACGGGTAACCGACCCGCGTCCACGGCCGCCGATCGTCTACGTCGCCGGGCCGTGAAACCCGATTTGGGGGATCGGGATGTCCGGGTCGCCGCCGTGCGAGCCTTGTGGTTTCGAGAGAAGGTCCCTCGCCCGCTGCACGGCGGCGAGGAGCGAGTCCGAATCGACGCCCATGTAGTATGGTGGATATCGGCGAAGCTTCGCGAGGGCTTTGTCCATGAGTGCGAGCGCCCCACGCACATTGCCGCTCCGGTAGTGGTGGAATCCCGCGGCAACCTGGATGAGTCCTTGGAGGAACAGCCGCGGCTCGCCCCGTTCCCGGCGCCAGAGATCCTCCCACACTTCGTGCGCCTCGAAGAAGTACCGTTCGTTGAACAGGCGGATCCCCTCCTGGAGGAGGTCCGGGGGTGGAGCAGCTTCGTCCATGGGCTGACAATAGGCCCGGCGGGATGAACCTTCGGCGCCTACGGCTTCGTCACGACGAGGCGCCAGTCCTCGCCGTCGCGCGTCGACGTGAACGTGTAGCCGTTCTGCTCGCACAGGATCGGGATCGAGGAGAGGGCCGTCGGCTCGCTGTCCGTGAGGACCTCGATCGACCGTCCCGACGGCAGGTGCTCGAGGGCGAGCTTCGCCTTGATGAACGGGTACGGGCACAGGAGGCCTCTCGTGTCGAGGACCGCCTCGGGCTTCGCCCCGATTTCCCTCGAGAGGACTTCGGCCGTGCTCATCGTTCCGTCGCCTAGATGAACGTGACGACTCCGCCGTTTTTCGCGGCGGGGAGAGCCCCGTTCAGGAATCCAATCATGTCTTCGAGCCGTACACCCGGCTCGACGGTCTCGGGCGTGATGCCCGAGTTCTTCAGGATCTCGCTCGACGCCGCACAGGCGCAGACGTCGGCGCCGAGCTTGATCGCGTCCCGCAGGACCTGTCCGAGGGGCGGGTATCCGGGGAGCTGGATCTTGTCCGCGGCGCCCTTCTTCAGGATATCGAGGCCGTCCGTCGTCGCGTACAGGCGGGCCTTGTGGCCCATCGCGGCGGCCCCCATCGCGAGCTGGATCGCCGGGTAGGCGCGAGCGGGATCGTTCGACACGAGCACGATGTGAAGCTCCTGCTGGACCATGGTTTCCCTTCTCAATACGTCCGTTATCGGCGAGCGTATATGAACTTTCGTGACACTTCGATTCGTCACATTTGGCGTGTTGCTCGCGCGAGCATCGTCCGGATGACATCCGGCTCGTACGAGCCGCGCTCCGTCGCGACGCGCGTCACGAGGCGTCCCGGTACGACCTCGAAGTAGCGGTTCACCACATCCATCGCCTCC
>JBQTHW010000073.1:0-3459 GCA_052389495.1 Methanobacteriota archaeon
CGTACTCCGTCTACGCGAGCGTCTACGACCTGCTCGTCGGGATCGGCGAGGATCTCACGCCGGTCCCGCAGCTCGCACGGAACTGGAGCGTCTCGCCGAACGGGCTCGTGTGGACGTTCAACCTCTACCCCGGCGTCGTGTGGCACGACGACACCCCGACGACCCCGCGGCCCTTCACGTCCGCGGACGTCAAGTTCACGTTCGAGTACATCCAGACGTGCGGCCTGAGCCTCTTCCTCGGGTACGTCGGCGATCCGACGGACCCGAACGCGGCGTACATCTCGACGATCACGACGCCGACCCCGACGCAGGTCGTCATCACGACGAACAAACCGAAGGCGAACATGCTGTCCCTCTACATTCCAATCGTCCCGCAGCACATCTGGAGCCAGGTGAGCTGCCAGCAGGCGAAGCAGGGCTACAAGAACGAGCCGCCGATCGGCACGGGCATGTACACGTTCGTGGAGTGGCGGAAGGGTCAGTTCCTCCGGCTCGCCCTGAACAACCGCTACCACTTCCTCCAGCCAACCCAGGACTACGTGGACGAGATCATCTATCGGTTCTACAACACGGACGTCGCCCTCCGGAGTGACTTCCTCCTGGGCAACCTCGACGCGACGAGCTCCCTGCAGCCGCAACAGTTCCTCTCCCTCCCGCTCGACATCGACGGCGGGACCACGAACCCCGATGCGGATCCGGATCCCGACATCGCGAAGTTCGTGCAGGACATGATCGATCTCTCGATGCTTGGGTTCTGCTCCGCGACGGATGCGGTTGTCGCACAGTACGGCGTGTCGGGGGATCGGAACTGGCTCGCGCTGAACCTAACCGTCCGCCAGGCGGTCGCGAACGCGATCAACAAGACGAGGCTCGTCGACACGATCTGGAGCGGCCTCGATGCCGCGACGGGCCAGAACCGGGCCCTCGCTCGGGAGGGCAGTAGCCTGATCCCGCCCGCGACTCCGTTCTGGCACTACAACGTCACGGCCCCGGAGGAGCTCGGCTTCTCCCTCGCGCAAGGGGCGGCTCGCCTGTCGGATCCTGCGGGGGACGGCCGGACGACGACGGACGGGAATCCGCCGAACGCCCTCGGGAGCAACCTCGATCCGAACGCGGCGAACAACCGGGACGCCTTCGGGGACACGGACGGAGACGGGGTGCGTGATGTGATCGACATCGCGTATGTGGCCGCCCAGAACCCGGAGGCCGTTCCGCAGGCGAACCGAGCCGTCCGCGGGTCCGCGACGGACCGCCTCACGTTCGGGCTGTGGATCATCAATAACGACGCGGAGGCGCAGGCCGCAGCGACCGAATTCGTTCCGAACCTCGCGAGCATCGGCGTCGAGGCCGTCGTGAAGAGCGTCTCGAGCGCCCAGATGCTCGCCTTGAGCCTCGCGTGCGACTACGACTGGTACATCTGGGGCTGGATCTTCGACGTGGACCCCGACTTCGGCCTCTCCGTCCTCTCGACGGGGCAGATCCTCGGCTGGCAAGATGCTTGGTACAGCAACCCGACGTACGATGCCTGGTACGTGCAGCAGCAGCAGGAGGTCGACCTCGGCCAGCGGCAGGCGATCGTCCACGCGATGCAGCGGCTCGTGTACCGGGATCAGCCGTACAACGTGCTCTGGTATCCGAGCGTCACCACGGTCGTGCGATCGGATCGGTTCACGAACTGGGGGGACTGGGCCGCCCACCCCGGCCTCGGCCTGACGGGCTATGGGAACGTCTTCACGATGCTCCGCGTCACGCCCGTATTCCCCGTCGCGAATCAGTGCCCGACGGTCGTCCTCATCGACGCCCCGGTCCAGCCTCGGGTCGTGTTCGTCGGCAGCGTCGAGGCGTTCAATGGGACCGCGATCGATTCGGAAGGGGACCCGCTGACATGGACGTGGGTCTGGGCGGACGGCAACTCGACGTCGGTGAACACGTCCGCCGGGGCGAGCTCGGTCACGGTGACGCACGCGTGGTCGTCACCGGGAGACTACAACATCACGCTGGCCGTCACGGATAACCTATGTGGCGGCTCGACGAGCTCCTTGCCCGTCTGGGTGCAGGTCGTTCCACCGCCCCCCGCCGTGGGGTGGTTCGCCGGCACCGTGACGGACGCCTCGACGGGCGCGCCGATTCCGGGCGCTTCCGTCACGGTTTCGCCCGGGGGCGGCAGCGCGGTGACCGCCGTCGACGGGACGTACAACCTCACGGTCGCTCCCGGCGCGTACAACGTGTCGGCCGCGATCGCCCTGTACGTGGCGCAGTCCCTCGCCGCCTCGGCGTCCGGGGCCACGACCACGATCGTCAACTTCGCACTGTCCCCCGCGCCCGGCTGGATCACCGGTACCGTCACGGACGCGTCGACGGGGGCCCCGATCGGGAGCGCCGTCGTCACGGTCGTGCCGGGAGGCGGGAACACGACGACGGCGCCGGACGGTACGTACAACGTTACGCTCAGCCCGGGCACCTATTCGGTGACCGCATCGAAGGCCCTCTACGCGCCATCGAGCCAATCCGTGACGGTCTCGTCGAACGCGACGAGTGCGGCGAACTTCCCGCTCGCGCCGTGGCCCGGCTGGATCGTGGGGACGGTGACGGACGCGACGACGGCTCTTCCCATCGCGGGGGCGACGGTCGTCGCCCTCCCGGGAGGCGGGAGCGCGACGACCGCCTTGGACGGGACGTACAACCTCACGGTCGCCCCCGGGATGTACAACGTCACCGCGTCGAAGGCCCTCTACGTGGCCCAGACGCAGGCTCTGTCCGTCCCTTCGAACGCGACCGCGGCGGCGAATTTCCCGCTTCTCCCCGCGCCGGGCTGGATCGCCGGGACCGTCACGGATGCGGCGACGGGACTCCCCTTGGCGGGGGCCCTAGTCACCGCAGCCCCGGGCGGTGCGAACGCAACGACCGCGCCGGACGGGACCTACAACGTGTCCGTCGCGTCGGGTACCTATGCGGTGACGGCCACGAAGCCCCTCTACCTGCCCTCGAGCCGTCCCGGTTCCGTCGCCTCGAATGCGACGACGACCGTGGACTTCCAGCTCGCACCGGCTCCCGGATGGATCGCGGGGAGGGTGACGGACGTGGCCACGGGCTCGCCACTCGGAGGCGCATCGCTGAAGGCCGTTGACGGGACGGGGACGGAATATCCCGTCATGACCGCAGCGGACGGAACGTACAACGTAACCGTCCCCCCGGGGACGTACACGGTCATCGTCGTGCTGGCTGCCGGCTATGTGAACGAGACGTTCGCCGGAGCCGGGGTGCTGAGCGCGCGGACCACGGCGGTCGATTTCCAGCTTCAACGGGAGCAGGGATGGGTCGCTGGGCGTGTGACGGACGCGCTCACAGGCTCGCCGATTGCGGGTGCCACCGTGGTCGTCATCCCCGGCGGCGCGAACGCGGTGACCGCCTTCGACGGGACGTACAACATCACGGTCGGCTCGGGCACGTACACGGTGA
>JBQTHW010000074.1:0-11699 GCA_052389495.1 Methanobacteriota archaeon
GCCAGAGGCCGTCCGCGAGGTGCCGCAGCCCGGCCTGGGTCCGGCGCGTCGCCGTCAGTAACGTCTGGAGGGGATGGGTGGTCTGCCTCCGCGTGCGGTCGAGGAGGAGCGCAATCATCCCGATCGACGCGGCGGGCTCGAGGTACTCGAGGCGGTCGTCCATGACGACGCAACGGCCCGGAGGCGCGCCCACCGTCGACGGGAGCGTCCTCCAGTATTCGAGGCGGGACTTCCGCGCCTTCTGCGTCGTCCCCGTGAAGACGCGGTCGAACGCCTCGAGAAGCCGCGCCCCCGACAGGGCCCCACGCGCGTTCGAGTCCGTCGCCTGGGTCGAGAGGTGCACGCGATGACCCGCCGTGCGGAGGCGCTCGATCGCGGCCCGTGCGTCCGGGAAGCGCGCTTGGACGCCCGCCATGACGCGGAACTCGAGATCCCTCGCGTACTCGACGGGATGCGCGGGCTTCCAGGTCACGCCGGCGCCATCCAGGATCGAAAGCAGGTGGCCCGCGTCGAGGTCGTCGACGAGGTCGAGCCACTCGCCGGCGTCCCAGTCGAGGGCGTCGGCCTTGCGGTCGTAGTCGGCCGCCGCGCGGTCGTGGGCCGCAAGCCACGCCTCCCGCGTGCCCCCGAGCTGCGCCCGCAGCAGGTCCGCGAGCCGCTCCCGGTAGCCGCGCGTCATGCGCTCCGAATCGAGGACGACGCCCCACAGGTCGAGGAACACGTGCACGGGCCCCCGCGGACCGACGTCGCGTCCTTAAGGGTTCCGCCGCGGCGCTGAAATAGCCCGGCCCGGTTCCCGGCGGCGTGCCCGGGTGGCCTCGGCCCTCGACGTTCAGCATCGTCGCATCGGACCCGAAGACGGGGGACCTCGGGGTCGCGGTCGAATCGAAGTTCGTCGCCGTGGGGGCGGTCGTCCCGTTCGCCCTGGCGGGCGTCGGCGCGCTCGCGACCCAGTCGTACGCGAACACGCGCTACGGCCCGCGGGCCCTGGCGATGATGCGGCGCGGGGTCGCGCCCAAGGACGTCCTACGACGCCTGACGTTGAAGGATCGCGAGGCCGCGAAGCGCCAGGTCGGGATCGTCGACGCACGGGGCCGGGCGGCCGCGTTCACGGGAGACGAGTGCTTCAAGTGGGCGGGCCACGTCGTCCGCCGGACGTTCGCCGTCCAGGGGAACATCCTCGCCGGGGAGGACGTCGTGAAGGCGATGGCCCGTGCCTTCGAGTCAACGGACGGCGATCTGCCAATCCGGCTGCTCGCCGCCCTGAGCGCCGGACAGGAGGCGGGCGGCGACGCGCGGGGCCAGCAGTCCGCCGCCCTGCTCGTCGTCCGCAGACGCGGCGGGTACGCGGGCTTCAACGATCGGTGGATCGACGTCCGCGTGGACGACCACCCGCAGCCGATCGAGGAGCTCGTGCGCGTGTTCAACGTGTACGACGCGACCCTCCTGAGCCGCGAGAACCCGGCCGACGCCGTCACCCTGACGAAGCCCGTCGTCCGGGAGATCCAGGAAGGCCTCACCTCCATGGGGTTCTACCGCGGTCCCGTCTCGGGGAAGTACGACCGCACGACGCGCGATGCGTTCGAGGACTGGGCCGGGATGAACAACTTCGAGACGAAGATGCGCCGCGACGGGAAGGTGTGGGGTAGCGTGTACCGGGTCCTCCGGGGCCAGGCGTCGGCCTTGAGGGACTGAGCAAAAAAGACGACGCGGGGCCATCGCGGGCCCGGCGTCGGGTTTGTTTGGGCAACCCCCGCCTCGGGGGGTCCGTCCGGAACGGTCCGCCGGCGCCATCAACGTTTCGGCGCGGCTCCGTACACGCGGCGGCCCCCGACCCACGTCGACGCGACGCGCATCGAGCGAATCCGTCCCGGCTCGCGGAACGGGTCGCCCCGGAGGACGACGAAGTCCGCGACCTTCCCCGGCTCGAGGGTGCCCTTGAGACTCTCCTCGAACGAGGCGTAGGCGCCCCCCGCCGTGTACGCCCGCACGGCCTCCTCGACGGGGAGCCGCTGCTCCGCGTAGAAGCCGTTCACGGCCCAGTGCAGCCCGTACAGGGGCCCGTACGGCATCCCGACGGACCCGAAACACAGGGGCAGCCCCGCCGCGACGACGGTCCGGTAGGGGTTGTTCCTCGAGGACCGGGCGAGCCCGAGGCGCGTCTCGTACACGTCGAAGGGACCGCTCCACTGCCCGACGAAGTTCGGCTGGCACGACGGCACGACCCCGGCGGCCGCCGTGCGCTCGAGGACCGGCTCGTCGGGCATCTCGTAGTGCTCGATCCGATGCCGGGCGTCCGGCCGCGGGTCGTCCCGCTGGACCGTCTCGATCGCGTCGAGCGTCACGCGGATCGCGGCGTCGCCGATCGCATGGGTCGCGGTCTGGAAGCCGGCCCGGTGGGCCGTCCCCACGATCGAGCGCAGCTCCTCGGGGGCGTGGACGAGCATCCCGCGGTCCCCCGGACGGCCCTCGTACGGCTCCGCAAGGTTCGCCGTGTAGGCGCCGAGGGATCCGTCGGAGAAGACCTTCACCGCGCCGAGCCGGAGCCACGGGTCCCCGAGGCCCGTCGCGAAGCCCGCGGCGACGAGGTCCGGGAGATGCCGATCGCGGACCATCCCGTAGACCCGGATGCCCAGGCGGCCCGCGCGGTGGGCGCGTTGATATGCGCGCCACTCCTTCGAGCCGACGATGTCGTGGATCGACGTGATGCCGAGGCGGTGCGCCCGGCGCACGATCAAGGGCAGCCCCCGGAGGATTGCCGCTTCGTCGGGCTCCATCCGAGACCAGAACGCGCCGAACGCCTCCTCCTTCAGCACGCCGGTCGGACGGCCCGTCGCGTCGACCTCGTAGCCGCGTAGGGGCACGAGGTCCCGTGCGGACTCGATGGCGAACGAGTTCAGGCATCCGATGTGCCAGTCGACCCGGACCGCGACGACGGGCCGCTCCTTCGTGACCCGGTCGAGGTCCTCCCGAGCCAGGTACCGGCGTTCGGGCCACTTCGCCTCGTCCCAGCCCACGCCGATGACCGGCCGATCCCGCCCGCCGGAGGTCGCCGCGGCCCTCAGGCGCTCGACCGCCGTGTCGAGGCTGCGCGCGCCCGCGAGGTCCGTCCAATCGAGGCCCCCCGCCTCCTCCGCCATGTGCGCGTGGGCGTCGATGAAGCCCGGGACGACGACACGACCCCCCAGGTCGATCGTCCTCGTCCCGCGCGAGGCCCATCGCTCCGCCTGCGCGTCCGTGCCCACGGCGACGATCCGGTCGCCTCGCACCGTGAGCGCCTTCGCCCACGGCTTCGATCGGGCGGCGGTGAAGATCGTGCCGCCCACGAACACGAGGTCCGCGTCGCCCGCCACGCCGCCGCAACGCGTCGAGGGGCGATAAGACCTACCGGAGGTCCCGCAGACCCTCGAGGCGCGACACGGCCTCACGGAGCGTCGCGTCCCGCTTCGAGAACATGAACCGCACGTAGCCCGCCCCGTCGCGCGCCCGCCCGTAGAAGCTGCTCCCGGGCACGACCGCGACCCGCAGCCGCTCGACGAGGTACATCGCGAAGGCCCAGTCGTCCTGGAAGGGGAACCCCGTGAAGTCCGCCATCGTGTAGTACGCCCCGGCGGGTGGCGTGCACGTCAGGCCGACGGCCTGGAGCGCGCCGACGAGGAGGTCCCGCCGGGCTTCGTACGTCGCCGCGAGCTCGCGGTAGTACGCCGGCGGCAGGGACAGCGCCGCGACCGCGGCGATCTGGAGCGGGTGGGGTGCGCCGACGGTCAGGAAGTCGTGCGTGCGGCGCATCGCGTCCGCGAGGGTCTTCGGGGCGATCGCCCAGCCGACGCGCCACCCCGTCGCGCTGTACGTCTTCGAGAGACCGTTGATCGTGATCGTCCGATCGGACATGTCGCCGAGCGTCGCGAGCGACACGTGCCCCGCGCCGCCGTACACGATGTGCTCGTAGATCTCGTCCGTCACCGCGACGACGTCGTGGTCCGCGCACAGGTCCCCGATCAGGCGCAGCTCGTCCCTCGTGAACACCTTGCCCGTCGGGTTGTTCGGCGTGTTGAGGATGAGCGCCTTCGTCCGGCGTGTGAAGGAGCGCTTGAGGGCCTCCTCGTCGAGCGACCAGCCGGGCCACGCCATCCGGACGTACCGCGGCCGCGCGCCGCTCACGATCGCGTCGGGGCCGTAGTTCTCGTAGAACGGTTCGAAGACGACGACCTCGTCGCCCGCGTCGATGAGGGACAGCATCGCGGCCATCATCGCCTCCGTCGAGCCGCACGTCACGACGAGGTTCGCCTCGGGATCCGCGTCGATCCCGTTGAACGCCTTCGCCTTCTGGGCGATCGCCTCGCGGAGCTCCCGCGCGCCCCATGTGATGGAGTACTGGTTGTACCCACCGTCGAGGGCCGCCTTCGCCGCCTCGACGACCTCGGGTGGCGGCTCGAAGTCCGGGTAGCCCTGGGCCAGGTTGACGGCGTCATGCATCGCCGCGATCCGCGTCATCTCGCGGATCACGGACTCCGGGAACCGCTGCACCCTGCGGGAGACGCGGCGGTCCCGGATCGCGGGGACGCCGCCTCGCCCGGCCTCGGGAATGGCTGAACCCCCCGCGCCGCGCCAACGCCGCGCCCCGCAAATACCTGTGGGCGATGGATTAATCCGAGGGACTCCGTTCCGACGGGAGCGGAGGCAGCCAGACGGCGGAGCGCTTCTTCGACTTCTGGCGGGTCGACGTGTTCACGGACACGCCCCTGACGGGCAATCCGCTCGCCGTCTTCCCGCGCGCCTCGGGTCTGTGGGACATCGAGATGCAGGCGGTCGCCCGGGAGATGAACCTCTCCGAGACGACGTTCCTCCTGCCGCCGACGAATCCGTCCGCCAACTACCGCATCCGGATCTTCACCCCGGCGAAGGAGATCCCGTTCGCGGGCCACCCGTCGATCGGAAGCGCGTACGTGGCCGCCCTGGAAGGCATCGTGCCCCGTCCGGAGGGTGCGACGGTCATCTACACGGAGCTCGAGATCGGCGTCCTGCCGCTCGAGATCCACGTGGAGGCCGACCGAATCATGAAGGTCGTCATGACGCAAGGTGAGCCCGCGCTCGGCAAGACGCTGACGAACGTCGCGGCGCTCGCGAAGGCCCTGGGGGTCCCCGCGCGGGACATCGGGTCGAAAGGGCTCAAGCCGCGGCTCGCGTCGACGGGGAGCTGGTCCCTCCAGGTGCCGCTCCGGTCGCTCGACGCGGTGAAGAAGGCGGATCCGGACCTGCGCAGCCTGGGGAAGATCCTCGCTGCCCTCGGCCCCCAGGTCGATTGCTACGTGTTCGCCCTCGAGGCGGAGCAGCCGGGGGCCCACGTCCACGCGAGGATGTTCAGCCCGTCCGCGGGCATCGCGGAAGATCCGGCGACGGGGAGCGCGGCGGGAGCGTGCGGAGCCTTCCTCGCGGCGCACGGCCGCCTGCCCGCGCCGACGTTCGTGATCGAGCAGGGCGTCGAGGTCCGGCATGCGAGCCGGATCGAGGTGAGCGTCGAGGCGGAGGGCCGGTCGCCGAAGGTCGTTCGCGTCGGCGGTCAGGTCGCGCCGCTCATCCGCGGCAACCTGCGCCTGCCATGAGGTCCGCCGACGGACCCGCGACGCGCCGCGAAACGCTACAGTTCGACCTGGATCCCGAGCTTGTCCGTGAGCTCCTTGTAGCGGTTCCGGATCGTGACCTCCGTGACGCCGGCGACGTCGGCCACCTCGCGCTGCGTCCGCCGCTCGTTGCACAGGATCGAGGAGATGTAGATCGCCGCCGCCGCGACGCCCGTCGGCCCGCGGCCCGACGTGAGCTCCTTGTCTTGCGCGCTCTTCAGGATCTCGACGGCCTTCGACTGGACCTCACCGGTCAGTTTGAGCTCGGAGCAGAACCGGGACACGTAGTCCTGCGGCTTCGTCGGCATGAGCTTGAGCTTCAGCTCGCGCGTCATGAACCGGTACGTGCGGCCGATCTCCTTCCGCCCGACCCGGGACGAGTTCGCGATCTCGTCGAGCGTCCGCGGCACGTTGCACTGGCGGCACGCGGCGTACAGGGACGCGGCCACGACGCCCTCGATCGAACGCCCGCGGATGAGGTTCTTGTTCACCGCCTTGCGGTAGACCATCGCCGCGGTCTCGCGCACGTTCCGGGGGAGGCCCATCCCGCTCGCCATCCGGTCGAGCTCGCTCAGGGCGAACGCCAGGTTCCGCTCCGTCGCGTTGCTCACGCGGATGCGGCGCTGCCACTTGCGGAGGCGGTACAGCTGCGCGCGGTTGCGCGTGGGGATCGACTTGCCGTACGAGTCCTTGTTCTTCCACCCGATCGTCGTGGACAGGCCCTTGTCGTGGATCGTGTACGTCATCGGCGCGCCCGTCCGCGCGCGCTTCTCCCCCTGCTCGACGTCGAACGCACGCCATTCGGGCCCCTGGTCGATCATCTGGTCGTTCAGGACGAGGCCACACTCCTCGCAGATCAGCTCGCCGCGCTCGTAGTCGTACGTCAGATGGCCGGAATTGCACTCCGGGCACCTAGTGACTTCTTCGGCCTCTTCGATCTTCTTGGTCGGCATGGTCTCCCTCGGCGACGTAGACGTCCGCGCCTAGGAGCGCGGGGGACGCGGGGGCCTTCGGTCGCACGGCGGCGAACGGCTCGCGGACGGGGCCGAACACCTTCACGACCGTCCCCAGGGCGCGGTGCCGCTTGTCGACGACGGACGCGCCCCGTGGCGGCGCGAACTCCGAGCGCACGAGAACCGTCCCGTCGTACGAGAGGTTCTCGACGACGCCGAGCCGCTTCATGACCCCACGTGCCTTGAGCGCGTGGGATGCCTTACCTTCTATTTAAGGAATGCGGAATTCTTTTGTATTTGCACTCAACCACGCGGGCACGCCGGGCGCACCGGGCGGGCCTGCGCATGCGATCGCGGTGCGGGCCGCCGACGGAGCCCGAGAACCTTTAACGTTCCGTGCCGAATCCCCGCGCGAGGCCTTGATGAAATTCGTTCCGTTCCAGATGGAGCGATGGCAGTCGACGTACGAGAACGCGGTCGAATACAACCTGTCCGAGAGCGGGGTCCGGCCCGTCCCCCTGCGGGAGCTGCTCGGCGACGAGGCGACGACGCAACGCGTCCTCGACTACCCGCTCGCGTACTCCCAGGGCAACGGCACGCCCGCGCTGCGCGAGATGATCGCCCGCCTGTACGACGGCGCGACGGCGGACCACGTGCTCGTGACGAACGGCACGTCGGAGGCGAACCTCGTGGCCACGTGGCACCTCGTGGAGCCGGGGGACGAGGTCGTCCTGATGCTCCCGAACTACATGGAGATCTGGGGCCTCACACAGATGTTCGGCGGGACGGTCCGCCCGCTTCCGCTCCGCGAGGACCTGCGCTGGCAGTTCGACCCGGAGGACCTCAACGCGTCGGTGTCGCGACGCACGAAGGCGATCGTCGTGTGCAACCCGAACAACCCGACGGGCGCCGTCATGGCGGACGCCCAGCGCAGCGCCCTCCTCGACGCGGCGGACGACGCGGACGCGTGGCTCGTGTCCGACGAGGTGTACCTCGGCGCCGAGCGCGAGGGCCCCCGGACCGAGTCGCTCTGGGGCCGCCACGCGAAGACGATCGTCACGAACGGCCTGAGCAAGGCGTACGGCCTGCCCGGGCTTCGCCTCGGCTGGGCCGTCGGTCCGCCCGAGACGATCCGGGCGCTGTGGGCACACCGCGACTACACCACCCTCACCCCGACGTACCTGTCCGACCGACTCGCGCAGATCGCCCTCGAGCCGGCGCGGCGCGAGTCGCTCCTCGGACGCACCCGCACCATCCTCCGGCGGAACGCGCCCGTCGTCGGCGCGTGGATCGACGACCACGGCGGCATGTTCTCGACGGTCCCGCCCGCGGCGGGGGCGATCTGGTACCTGCGCTACCACCTCGGGATCAACTCGTCGGACCTCGCGTGGCGGCTCCTCAAGGAGAAGTCGACGCTGATCGTCCCGGGGGACCACTTCGGGATGGACGGATACGTCCGGATCGGCATGGGCGACGCGACGGACTACCTCCTCGCCGGCCTCGAGCGGATCGGCGCCCTCCTCCGCGAGATCAAGGCGGGCAAGGTGACGGCATAGCCGAGGTCCGTGTCCTGTTCGAGCGGGATATCCGCGCGGTCGTCGGCCCGAGGGAAGCCCTCGACGCCGTGCGGGACGCGTTCGCCCGCCTCGCCCGCGGCCGGGCCGTCCTGCCGGGCGTCATCAACCTCGACATCCCCGAGAACCGGGTCGAGGTCCACGTGAAGGGCGCGCACCTCCGCGACACGCCGCACTTCTCGATCAAGGTCGCCGGCGGGTCGTGGGACAACCCCGCGCGCGGGCTGCCTGTAGGCCACGGCCTCGTCCTCGTGTTCGACGCGAGGACGTCGTTCCTGAGCGCGATCCTGTTCGACAACGGATACCTGACGGACCTGCGGACCGGCGCGGCGGGCGGGCTCGCGGCGGACCTGCTCGCGAAGGCGGCCGTCGACCGGGTCGGCATCGTCGGGGTCGGGGTCCAGGGCCGCTACCAGCTCGAGGCGATCCTCCAGGTGCGCCGGCCTCGGCGCGTCGTTGCGTACGGCCGGTCGGCCGACAGGACGGCCGCGTACGCGAAGGAGATGGAGGCGCGCCACCACGTGCCCGTCGACGTCGCGGCGTCGGTCGAGGCCGCCGTGCGTGATTCCGACGTCGTGGTCACGGCGACGCCCTCCCGGGTGCCGCTCGTCCGCGCGGAGTGGGTCGCGCCCGGGACGCACGTCACCGCGCTGGGCTCCGACGGTCCGGAGAAGCAGGAGCTCGACGTCGGCGTGCTGGGGAAGGCGGACAAGGTCGTCGCGGACCGGCTGGACCAGTGCCTGAGACTCGGCGAGATCCACCACGCCGTCGAGGCGGGCGTCCTGCGCCCGCAGGACGTCTACGCGGAGCTCGGGGAGATCGCGGCCGGGATGAAACCCGGCCGGACGTCGGACGAGGAGATCACGGTCGCGGACCTGACGGGTGTCGGCGTGCAGGACGCGGCGGTCGCGAACGTCGTCGTCTCGGAGGCCCTCCGCAGGAACCTGGGGACGTCCCTCGAGGTCTGACGGTGCACCGCATCGTCCTCGTCGGCTTCGGGAACGTCGCGCGGGAGTTCGCGAGGCTCCTCCTCGAACGGCGCGTCGAGCTGCGGAGGGAGCAGGGCCTTGAGGCCCACGTCGTCGCCGTCCTGACCGCGCGGCACGGATGCGTCGAGGACCCGAAAGGACTCGACCTGCGGAAGGCGCTGCGCGCCTCCGATGCCGGTGTCGCCTTGGAGGGGGTCGGCCGGCCGATCCGCGAGCCTGCGGTCGGCTACCTTGCAAGGAGCCGAGCGGACGTCGTCGTGGAAGCCACGCCCCTCCGCATCACGCCGGACCAGCCCGCGCGGGACCACATCGTCGCCGCCCTCTCGAGCGGGAAGCACGTGATCACGGTGAACAAGGGGCCCGTCGTGTACCACTACCCGCGGCTTCGGGCGCTCGCCCGCAGGAAGCACGTCGGCTTCCGGTACGAGGGCACCGTGATGGACGGCGCGCCCGTGTTCAGCTTGTTCCAAGAGAGCCTCCGCGGCGCCCACGTCGAGTCGTTCGAGGGGGTCCTGAACAGCGTGAGCAACTTCGTTCTGGGCGAGGTCGAAGCGGGCGGTTTGTACGACGACGCCGTGCGCAAGGCCCGCGAGATGGGCCTGCTCGAAGCGGAGCCCGCGATGGACCTCGACGGCTGGGACGCGACCGTGAAGGCGTGCCTCCTCGCGAACGTCCTGATGGGCGGCCGACTCAAGCCCGACGGCGTGCCGCGCGAGGGCATCGCGTCCCTCGACCTCACCCGGGTGCGCATGGCCCGGGCGCGCGGTGCGCGGGTGAAGCAGGTCGCCCGGGGCTGGATCGACGCGGGTCGGGTGCGTGCCGGGGTGCGGATCGAGGAGCTGCCGGCGGACCATCCGCTCGCCTCCGTCGAGGGGACCTCGAACGCGCTCCTTGCGCGGACGGACATGCTCAAGGAGATCCTCATCTCGGAGCGCCACCCGGGGATCCGGCAGACCGCGTTCGCGCTGTACTCGGACCTGATCGCGATCCACGAGGGCCGCCTCCTCCCGTGAGAGATTCTTATATCGCGCGCCGGATGGCCCGGCGATGCGTGTCGTCCTGGGGGGAACATTCGACATCCTGCACGACGGGCACGAGGCGCTGCTAGGCGCGGCGTTCCTCGGGAAGCCCGTGCGCGTTCTGATCGGCCTCACGACGGACCGCATGGCCCGGGAAGCCCGCCCGAAGGTCAACGCGTTCGCCGTCCGCGACCGCAACCTGCGCCGGTTCCTGGCGGCCCGGCGGTGGCGCAACGCCTCGATCGAGCCGATCGACGACGCGTACGGTCCGGCGGACGACGTCGAGGACCTGGACGTCCTCGTGGTGTCGGCGGAGCGGGCCGGCGTCGCGGCGACCCTCAACGAGGCGCGCCGGTCGAAGGGTCTCCGGCCTCTCGAGGTCCGCGTCGTCCCGATGGTCCTCGCGCAGGACGGCCTGCCGATCGCCTCCCGCCGGATCCGCGACGGCGTCATCGACCGCCGAGGCCGGCGGCTCACGCCGCTCGCTGTCCGCGTCGGGACGAACAACCCGGTGAAGGCGCGCGCAGTCCGCCGGGTCTTCGAGCGACTGCGGGTGCCGGCGAAGGTGCGCGCGGTCCGGGTCCCTCGCGACGTGCCGGAGCAGCCGTTCGGCCGGGAGGCCGTCCAGGGCGCGATCGGGCGCGCGAAGGCCGCCCTCGGCACGGGCGACTTCGGCGTGGGGATCGAGGCCGGGCTCGCGTGGGACGCCGTCGCGGAGGACTATTTCGACGTGCAATATTGCGCGGTCGTCGACCGATCCGGCCGGACGACGGTCGGCCACGGCCCCGGCTTCGTCCACCCGCCCGAGGTCGTCCGCCGGGTCCAAGACGGCGCAACGGTCGGCGAGGCGATCGCCCGGCTGAGCGGCGTCGCGGACGTCGGGCGGAAGCAAGGCGCAATCGGGTACCTCACGAACCGCGTCCTCGACCGGGACCGGCTCACGGAGGCCGCGGTCCTCATGGCGATGGTCCCGCGCATCCGTCGCGAGCTGTATCCGACCCGTCTGGGCCCATGAGACGGCTCACAAGCTTTTTCCCCTCGCGGCCTTTCCTTTCGCCGCGGTGGGGGCCTCATGCCCGCGAAGATCGCGATCAACGGGTACGGCACGATCGGGAAGCGCGTGGCGGACGCGGTCGCGGCCCAGGACGACATGCGGGTCGTCGGCGTCTCGAAGATGAGCGCGAACTTCGAGGCGAAGGAGGCGGTGCGGAAGGGCTACGCGCTCTACGCGACGACGAAGGAGGCGATGCCGAAGTTCGACAAGGCGAGGGTGAAGGTCCGCGGGACGCTCGAGGAGCTCGTGAAAGAGGCGGACCTCGTCGTGGACTGCACGCCGGAGGAGAGCGGCTTCAAGCCGCTCTACGAGAAAGCCGGCGTCAAGGCGATCTGGCAGGGGGGCGAGGCGCACGGCCTCACGAACCTGTCGTTCAACGCGGCGGCGAACTACGCGGACTGCGTCGGAGCGACGTTCGTCCGCGTGCCGTCGTGCAACACGACGGGGCTCATCCGGACCCTGTATCCGCTCGACGTCCACGTCGGCGTG
>JBQTHW010000075.1:0-6249 GCA_052389495.1 Methanobacteriota archaeon
CTCGTCTGGAACGGCGGAAAGGACCGCAAGGGGGCGGACTCCTGCCAAGTGAGCCTCGTCTTCGACAACTCGGACCGCCAGATCCCCGTCGAGGCGGACGAGGTCCGGCTCACGCGGTACGTCGGCCTGAGTCCGTCCGTCGAGGGAGGCGTGAACTCGTACTTCTACATCAACGACCGCAAATCGTCCCTCGCGGAGTTCGACCAGCTGCTCGCCCACGCGCGCATCTCGGCGGAGGGCTACAACCTCGTCCAACAGGGCGACGTCCAGAAGATCGTGTCGATGTCGTCCGTCGACCGACGGCGGATCCTCGACAACATCGCGGGGATCACGAAGTTCGACGACGACATCCGCCAGGCCGAGGGCAAGCGTGCCGACACGGAGGAAAACCTGGAGCGGATCCGGATCATCCTCGACGAGATCGAGAGGCAGCTCGCGCAGCTCGAGGCGGACAAGGACGGCGCCCTGAAGTACAAGGACCTCAACGAGCGCCTCACGACGGCGAGGGCCCAGCTCGCGTACAAGAACCGTGAGCTGATCGAAAGCCAGATCGCCGGGACGAAGGAGCAGATCGCGAAGCACGAGGCGGACCGCGGACGGCTCGCGGCCCAGCGCGACGACCTGAAGGCGAGGCTCGAGGCCGCGCAGGCGACCCTCGCGGACCTCGAGCGTCAGATGGCGGAGCGGGGCGGCGAGGAGGCGAAGGAAGTCAAGGAGAAGCTCGACGCGCTGCGGATCGAGCGGGCCCGCGCGACGGACGGGATCGAGACCTCGAAGGAGACCCTCAAGCAGGTCCGCGCGGACACCGCGGAGGCGACGAAGGAGAAGGCGAAGGTCGTCAAGGAGGTCGACGCCCTTGCGCGCGAGCGGGAGAATCTTGACAAGAAGATCGCGGAGAAGGAGACCGCGCTCACGTCCGCGGACGAGGCCCTGCACGAGGTCGACGAGCTCGCGTCGAAGAGCGACGCGAAGGTCCTGACGATCCAGAAGGAGATCATCGCGCTCAACAAGAAGGCGGACGAGCTCGAGGACCGCGTCAAGGCGCTCGTGCTCGAAGACGACCGGACGAAGGAGTCGATGGTCCGGCTCGAGTCGGAGGGCGCGCAGCTCGAGGCGTCCCGCAAGGCGTACCAGGTCGAGCTGGACGACGCGGACTGGCAGCTCAAGGAACTGAAGGCGTCGACGAAGGAGACGGGGAAGAGCCTCGGGAAGCTGCAGATGGATTTCCACGCACGGCGCAAGGAGGAGGCCGAGCTCGCGAAGCAGCAGACGGAGCTGCAGTCGGCCCTCCTGAGCCTCACGCGGAAGTACGCGCAGCTCAAGGCCGAGGCCGACGTCGCGGAGAACATGCGGAAGGGCTACACGACCGCCGTCTCGGCGATCCTCGAGGCGCGCGAGACCGGCTCGATCAAGGGCGTGCACGGGACCGTCGCGCAGCTCGCCCACGTCGAGCCGACGTACGAGACCGCGATCGTGACCGCCGCGGGCGCCCGCATGCAGGCGATCATCGTCGACGACGACGGCGTCGCGGCGGAATGCATCGACTTCTTGAAGAAGCGGAAGATCGGCCGGGCGACGTTCCTGCCCCTCAACAAGATGCTCGTCGGGAAGCCGCGGGGCAAGGCGATCCTCGTCGCGAAGGAGTGCCTCGGGTTCGCGATCGACCTGTGCACGTTCGACGAGAAGTACCGGGATGCGTTCTTCTACGTGTTCGGCGACACGCTCGTCGTCCGGACGCTCGACGAGGCGCGGAAGTGGATGGGCGGCGTCCGCCTCGTGACGGTCGAGGGCGAGCTGATCGAGGCGTCCGGAGCGATGGTCGGCGGCGAGCTCGAGAAGTCGACGCTGAAGTTCGGGCCCGGGGCCGCGGGCGAGCTCGAGAAGGTCGCGGAGCGGCTGCGCGACGTGCAGGCGCAGTCCGAGGGCACGGCGGCCCGACTCGAGGACGTGCGCAAGTCGATCCTCGACCTCGAGGGACAGATCAAGGAGTACGGCAGCCGGACGGGCGCCGTGGACGTGAAGGCGAGCACCCTCGAGGCGAAGCGGAAGGAGTTCCAGGCGAAGCTCGCCGCGGTCTCGAAGGACCTCGACGACCGCAACGCCCGGTTCGAGGGCGCGCGGGCGACCGCGGAGCGGATCCGGGAGGACCTCGACCGATTCACGAAGTCCCTCGACGAGGTCCGCGGGAAGCGGGACGAGCGGAAGAAGGCGGTCATCGACGCGACCCCGCAGCAGATCGCGCAGCGGATGAAGGATCTCATGGCGCGCCGCGCGTCCGTCGCGGAGGAGATCACGGGCTCGCGATCGAAGCTCGAGGCGATGGCCGACCAGGTCCGCATCCTGGACGACCGGCGCGGCGAGGTCGACAACCGCCTCACGACGCTCGGCGCGCAGAAGGCCGACCACGAGAAGCGGATCGAGACGTTCGAGGCGTCCCTCGGCAAGCTCGAGAACGAGCTTCGCGCGCTCGAGAAGATGGAGGTCCAGATCACGAAGAAGATGAAGGACCTCCAAGAGGCGCGCGACGTCGCGTACAAGGCGAAGACCGATGTCGAGGGGGACCTCGACAAGGTCGGACACAAGATCGAGACGAAGGAGGACTTCCTACTCAAGATGCAGACGGAGCTCAAGGTGGAGGAGGAGCAGCTCGCGGAGGCGGACCGCGTGATGCGCGAGATGACCGTCGAGGTCCGCGGCAGGCTGCCCTCCCTGGAGGAGCTCAAGCGCACGATCTCGGAGACGGAGGCGGCGATCACGGCCCTCGGGCCGATCAACCTGCGCGCCCTGGAGGACTACGAGTCGCAGCAGGCCCGCCACGGCGAGTTGAAGGAGGAGTTCGCGCGCCTCGAGGGGCAACGAGAGGAGCTCATGAAGCTCGCCGCCGAGCTCACGGAGAAGAAGAAGGACGGCCTCGACAAGGTGTTCGGCGCGATCAACGAGAATTTCCAGCGCGTGTACGCGGAGCTGAGCGAGGGCGGCGAGGCGGAGCTCGCCCTCGAGAACGCCGAACGACCGTTCGAGGGCGGTCTCATCGTGAAGGCGAAGCCGCCCCACAAGAAGGCCGTCCGAATGGAGGCTCTCTCCGGCGGCGAGAAGTCCCTCGTGTCGATGGCGTTCATCTTCGCGATCCAGGAGTACGACCCGTCGCCCTTCTACCTGCTCGACGAGATCGATCAGAACCTCGACGCGGTGAACGCGGAGAAGGTCGCGCGGATGATCCGACGGAACAGCCACGCCGCGCAGTTCGTCCAGATCAGCCTGCGCAAGGTCACCCTGAAGGAGTCGGACCACATCGTCGGGGTGACGATGGGCCCGACGACGATCAGCGAGGTCATCATGCGCGTGAACCTGGCCGACGTCGAGGACGAGAAGCCCGCTCCGGAGGTGCCCGCATGACGGCGAACGAGAACTACCAGGCGATCCTGAACCACCTGCTGTTCCACAAGGCGCTCGTGAGCGAGGTCGACGCGGGGGCGAGGATCAACCGCTACCTGTCGATGCTCGGCGAGATCGACCAGGGGCTCCACGTCGCGGTGCGCGATCCGTTCGAGAAGAGCGTCGTCGCCGCGTTCGAGCTCGTCCTCGAGCACGCGATGGACCCGTGGGACATCAACCTCGTCCACTTCACGAAGATGTACCTCGACAAGGTGCGCGCGGACGGCTCGGTGAACTTCGTGACGGCGGGCAAACTCGTCTTCCTCGCCTGGTCGATCCTCAAGCTGCAGAGCGACAAGGTCCTGCTCGCCGCGCTGCCGCCGGCCCCGGACGCGCCCGACGACGGCTGGGACCTCGACATGTACCGCGAGCCCGAGGACCTCGACTTCAACCACGCGGTCCTGTCGGGCAGCGCGGTGCCCCTCACGGAGGCGATCCGCCGCGAGGGCCGACGCGCGGTGACCCTCATGGAACTCATGGACGCGTTCGACGACGCACGCCATGACGCGCAGGCGCACCTGCGGCTCCAGGCGTTGCGGGAGCAGGCGCTCGCTCGGTTCGCGCCGAACTTCCACCAGAAGGTCCACGGGGAGGACCTGTCGGAGGACATCGGCCTGACGTGGTCCCGCCTCGTGGCGTGCAACGGGGACGCCGTCGCCCTGCGCTCGCTGACGTTCGGGGACGCCTGGGACGAGGTGACCGTGTTCATGTCCGTCCTGTACCTCGCGCACATGGAGAAGGTCAAGCTGTGGCAGGAGGACTACCCGTACGGGGAGATCTACGTGACGCGGATCGCGACGGAGGACGCGCTGACGATGGAGGACCTCGTCGGACTGCCGAAGCTGGGCCCTCCTCCCGAGGCGGAGGCTGAGGGGGTGGCCTCGTGAGGGAGCAGGCCGTCGTCGAGGCCGCGCTGTACTCGAGCGGCGGCGCGGTCACCGCGGAGGACCTCGCGCGGGTGACGGGCCTGGACCCGGGGCGCGTCAAGGAGCACCTCCGGCAGCTCGCGAAGGACTACGACGGGCGCGGGAGCGCCCTCGAGATCACGCCGATCGGGACGAAGTGGGCGATGCAGATCCGGTCGGAGTACGCGGAGCGCGCGCGGACGTTCGCGCCGCCGGAGATCGACCGGGACGTCCTGAAGACCGCCGCCCTCATCGCGTACCACCAGCCCCTCCTGCAAAGCGACCTGTTCGACATGATCGGCTCGAAGGTGTACGACCACACGCAGGCGCTCGAGAAGCTGGGCCTCGTGAACCGCACGCCCTCCGGGAGGAGCCTCGCCCTCACGACGACCCGCTACTTCTCCGAGTTCTTCGGCCTCCGGGCGACGGACCGCGGTGGGATCCGACGGCTCATGGCGAAGAAGGCGGGAATCCCGTACACGGAGAGGACGGATGCGACGACACCCGTCGCCGCGCCGCTCGAGACGACAGCCGGATCGGCACCGCAGGACGTCGAGGTCCCCGCGGGCCCCGTGACCGGCGCGGGCGCGTAGCGGCGAGGACCGGTTCAGCGCACTTGGCTCCAGAGCCGCCGATACACGTCGATCGAGCCGCCGATGTCCTTCTGCATCTCGCAGCGTTCCAGAATCGGCGGGCGGCCCTGCGCGTTGTACGTTCGCGCTGGCTCGGAGAGGGACGAGCCCACCTGGGCCACGAAGTCGGGGTCCAGGGCGTACGGGGCGGGCGTCGCGAAGGCGAGGTCCGCGTAGATGCGATGATCCTCAGCCGGGTTCCAGTAGTACGCGCGGGCGTCAGGGTACTGGCCCACGTGGCCGTAGCGGGGATCCTGGTGAAGGAGCTCGAAGGACCATGCGTTCGGCGTCGCGGACAGGTTCCAGTCCGAAATCATCTCTCCGACGGCCGGATCGAGGAGGTAGTTCACGAACTCGTGCGCGAGCCAGAGCTTCTCGCAGGACCTGTGGATGACTGCGGCGTCGACCCAGCGGCTCGAGCCTTGGCGCGGGACGAGGTAGTCGACGGGCAGGTGCTCATCCGTGTTCGGGCGGACGGCGTACATGACGTCGCGCGGCCACGCCTGGTCGGCGAGCACCGTTCCGGTCACGAGCCACGGCCCCTGCTGGACCGTGTTGAAGCCCCACAGCGCGTCGCGGGCTGTAAGGAGCCAGTCCCGCGCGGCCTCGAGCCGGCCGACGTCCCCCTCGCTCCCGGACCACTGGAAGTCGCCGTGGAACGGCGGGTCCGCGTACGTCGGAGGCCGGGAGGCCCCCGTGGCACCCCCGTTCCTCGTGATCGCCGTGGGCGGGGCGTCCGTGAGGCCGTGCGCGAGGAAGCTCTCCTGCGTCCGCCACCCCGCCGCCTTGAGCGCCGCAGTGAACGCCTCGTGGACGTCGTCCAGGAGCATCATCTTCCCCCGCAGATCGTAGGAGCGTGAGGTCTGCGGGTTCGGGTAGGAGGGCAGGGCGAACACGTCCCACCCGAGCGCCTCGATGTCCTGACTCCGAAAGACGTCCGTGCGGTAGCCGATCCCCGTCGTGCCCCACTGGTATGGCACCGAGATGAGGCCGTCCCGGTCCGTCCACGCGGTCCCTTCCGGGTGGGGCTTCGGGTCCGGGTACGCAGAGGCGCTGCCGCGGTACGCGTAGCCATTCGCGTTCGGATCCCGGAAGTCCGCGCCCGCATGGTTGTTGGACCCGTTCCCGTATTCGTCCGAGAGGCCTGGATACGCGGCGGCGGTGGGCACCCATTGCCCCCTGGAGTCGACGTAACCGAACTCCGGGCGGGTCGTCTCGAAGCCCGCGGGGAACGACGCCGGCACGCCGCCGAGCACGTTCGCGTAGTTCGGAATCCA
>JBQTHW010000076.1:0-18550 GCA_052389495.1 Methanobacteriota archaeon
AGCGCAACGCCTGTCTGCGAAGCCCTCGGACCGCGACCCGAGTGTGGAACGTGAAGACGACCCGCGCGCGGCGGCGACGGAGGATGGCCGCGGGGAGGGGCGCCCAGTGGCCGTGCACGTGGACGACGTCGGGCCGCCATGTCCGCTCGAGGCGGGCCACGTCCCGCATGGTCCGGAGACGGCCGGAGCCGATCCGCACGACCCCGTCCTCCGGCTCGCCGTCCATCGTCCCGACGAGGACCTCGTGGCCGCGCGACCGGAGTTCGTCGCGGAGGCCCCGCACGAAGTGGGCGACGCCGCCGACAACGGGTCGCCAGTACGGCGTCAGGAGAAGGATCCTCATCGGCTCGACCCGCCGGCGCGCGGGACCGCGACGTACCAGATCGCCTCGCCGGAGCCGTCGTAGATCTTGTACGCACCGGCGTGCACGGATGCCGCGTAGACGGACGGGTACGTGTTCCCGTACGCGAAGAAGGCGCCGGCGTACCGCTCGTTCTCGAGGAAGAACGAGGGCGCGTACCGGCGGAGCGACTGGCTTGTCCCGTCGTACGGAGTCTGCATGATCGCCGCCCAGTCCGCCTCCGCCTGGATCGTTGGGACGATCCAAGGGGAGTCGCTCTCGAGGGTGAGCTCGTGGAGGGGGATGCGGACGACGTTTTCGAGCACCTCGGCCTCGGTGAAGAAGCCGTACACGAGGAGCTCGGGACTTTGGAACGTCGTACCTGCGCCGCCGACCGGGAGGTGAGGGCACGCGCAGATCGAGGCGACCCGGATCCCCATGAGACCTTCGTTTGCCACGACGGTGCCGCTCCCGGGGACGTACTGCATGTAGATGCCCGACGAGTACGTCGTCCCCTGGAGTTCCGAGGTGTGCTCGAGCTCGTACGACAGCACGCCGGTCGAGAAGACGAGGGTGAGGGCAAACGCGCTGGCGAGGGCGGTCCGCCGGACGTGCGGCACGCGGAGCTTCGCGATGCCGAGGATCGCGAGCGCGGCGAACAGCGTGATGAACGGCAAGATGTAGAAACCCGTGTACTGCCGCAGGAACAGCGTCGGCGTGAGGCCCAGGAACGAGAGGACGAGGAACGCCTCGCGGAACGTCTTGTTGCGGGACCGGACGAGGATGAATACCCCCAGGAACGCCAGGACGAGGCCCGTCCCGACGCTCCGCGCGAGGCTCACGCCGAAGTTGAGCAGCTGGACCTCCACGGAGTCGCTGTTGAAAAGCTCCCCCGCCGAGTAGCTGTCCAGGATGTCCGTGCCGAAGATGATCCCCGAGACGATCCCCGCGAACGCCGCGAGGGCGATGTACGGCGAGAGGCGGCGGTACGGCGCCGTCAGGACGATCCGGGGCAACCGGATTCGAAGGATCCGGAACACCAGGACGACGAGGACCGCGGCGAGAAACGCGACCATGACGACCGCGAGGAGAGCGGCGAGGCGGTGCGTCGAGGCGAGCAGGAGGAAGAACACGACGAGGAAGGCATAGTTCAGGAGCTTCGGCTCGCGATGCGTCCGCAGGACGATCCAGATGAACGAGGGGAGGAGGGTCATGAAGATGCTGCGCGTCGAGGCGGACCACAGCGTGAAGGCGAGGAAACGCGGCGCGAAGGCGTAGAAGAACGCGACGGCGAGACAGAACAGGTCGTCGTCGCGGAACTCCCGCGCCATCATGAACGCGGTGAGCACGCCGAACGCACCGAAGCCCAGCGACAGGAACAGGATGGCGGTCTCGATCGAAAGGCCGCTCACGACGGAGACGTCCGCGATCAGGAAGGGACCGCCGGACGGGTAGCTCAGCGGATACCACCCGAACCACGAGAGCGGGTTGAGCGTCCACTCCGCATGCCCGTCGTCCACGATGGACAGAGTGAGGGTGTGGACGAAGAACGAATCCACGCCGACCTCGTGTTCGAAACTCGGGTATCGCAGGAGCAGGCTGAGCGCCATGAAGCTGCCCAGGAGCGCCTTCGTCGTCCGACGGCCGAGTTTCATCCGCGCCGGCCTCCGTTCGCGAACCGTGCAATCACGATGATGTGGGCCGCGAGGCTACGCCGGAACCGGAGGGCGAGGCCCGTGAGCGGGTGGCGACGGTAGTCCTGCCAGTACTCCTCCGCGACCTCGAGCCCGTACCGCGCGAGCAGCTGGCGGAGCGTCGTGCGGTCGTACCAGCACGTGTGCTCCGGGTTCACCGTGACGCGGTAGCCGGCGAGGCTCTTGAGCGCGTTGTTCAAGGACAGGGCGTTCGGGGTGACGACGCACAGCCGGCCGTCCGGACGGAGGTGGTCCCGAACGGATTCGAGGAACAGCCCAGGGTTCGCGAGGTGCTCGATCACGTCCGCGGCGACGATCACGTCGAACGTCCGCCCAAGGCGGAGGCGCTCGGCGTCCGCGACGACCGCCTCGTAGCCGGCCGCCTGCCACCGAGCAACCTCCGAGGCGACGACGTCCACGCCGACGCAGGAGCGCGCGACGGCCGCGATGCGAGCGTGGGACGTCCGGGCCAGCTCCGCGCCGATCTCGCCGCCGACGCAGCCGACGTCGAGGACGTCCCGTCCCCGCGCGAGCTCGACGATCCGGTCGAACTTCGCGTCGGACAGGGGGAGCGCGGGCTCCGGGCGCCAGGCGACGCCTTTGCCGAGCAGGGTCGAGAGGACGCTCACGCGGCGCCTCCCCCCATCGCCGTACGGTAGACGTCAAGGATCCGGGGGCCCACGGTGTCCCACGTGAAGCCGTCCGGGAGGCGAACACGCGCCCCGCCTCGACGGAGGCGCACCGCCTCCGCGAGGGCCCTCGCCAGGTCGTCGGGACCGTCCGCGAGGACGCCGCCGCCGTCCGCCAGGAGCGCGTCGACCCCGCAGCCGCGGAGCGCGACAACGGGACACCCGACGGCCAGCGCCTCGAGCGCGACGCTCGGCAGGCCCTCGTACTCGGACGCGAGGACGACGGCGTCGGCCCGGCGGTACCATGCCGCGAGGGCCGCGCGGTCGAGATTCCCCTCGAAGCGGACCGAGGCGCCGTTCGCCCGGCTGCGGAGACGCCGCTCGTCCGGTCCGCTTCCCGCGACGACGAGGCTCGCGTCCGGGAGCCGCACGCGGTCCGCGACGGCGTCGATGATCCGGTCCACGCGTTTCTCGATCGAGAGACGGCCGGCGTAGAGGAACCGCGGCGGGCCCTCGACGCCGGCGCCGCCCGCCGGGTCGGCCGACGCGACGAGGGCGGGGTCGACGGCGATCGGGATCACCCGGATCCGCGCGGCCGCGTCGGGATACCGGCGCCGGTACGCCTCCGCCGTCGTGGCGTCGACCGCGATTGCGGCGCGGAAGCTCGGGAACGCGCGGGCCTCGAGCCGGGCATACGCCCACGCCGCGAGGGCGCCCCGACGGCGTCGCACAGCCCGGAGCGCGTCGCCGTGGAGCGTGCAGACCGCGGCCGACATCGGAAGACGTGTCGGGACGAACGAGGCGTCGTCGGGGCGCTGGAAGTGCACGACGTCGTACGCGCGGAGGCCCCCCGAGACCGCCCACCGGCGGAGGTCGCGCTGGAAGCGCATGGCGGACGGCGTGTGGATCCCGCGCACGGGGCGGACCGCGCACGCGGCGGGCGCGTCGGGCGCGGGGCCGTTCGACACGATGTCGACGGGCACGTGGCGCGAGGCGAGGTACGACCCGAGGCCCAGGACGTACGAGCGCGTCCCGCCGGGCGCGCCCGGTTGCAGGTTCGCCCCCGTCACGATCGCGACGTGGGGCCGCTCGCCGTCAGATCGCACGGGAGACCTCCACGCTCCGGTACACGTCCCGAAGCACGGACCGCATCCGCGACCACTCGAAGCGGCCGCAGATCGTCGCGGCCTTCACGACCGCCGCGGCGCGGACGCCGGGCGTCACGAGCGCGAGCTCCAGCTCGCGGGCCAGGCCCGCGGCGTCGCCGGGGTCGTAGTACTGCGCCGCGTCCTCCAGGGTCTCGTGCAGGAACGCCAGGCGAGGGACGATGAGCGGCTTCCGGAGCCGGGCGAACTCCGCGATCCGGGTCGGGAAGGCGAGTTCCGTGAGGGGGTTTGCCTCGAGGCTCACCACGCCGACCGCGGAGCGCGCCATCAGCGCATGGGCCTGCTCCGGCGAGAGTCGGCCGACGAACCGCACGCGCTCCGACAGCCCGAGGTCCGACGCGAGACGCCTCAGGCCGTCCGCGTACGACGGGTCGCCGTCCCCCGCGATCACGAGCCGCCCCTCCGCCTCGGGCGGCAGCCTCGCCACGGCCCGGAGCAGCGTCTCGAGGTCCCTCTCCCGGTTCACCCCGCCGGCGTGGACGATGAGCCGCCCCGACGGGAGCGCGAGGCCCCGGAGGAGGTCCGGCGCGTCGGCAGACGTCACGAGGGTATCGCCGGGGTTGTAGACGGCCGTGACGCGCTCCGGGCGCAGCCCGCGCGCGACGACGGCGGCTCGGATCGCGTCGTTCGCGACGATCACGTGGTCTGCGACGAGGGCGCTGAGCCGCTCGAGGGCGGCCGCCGCGCGCACCCAGGCGGAGCGGGGCGGGAGCCGGAACCGCGCCGCGAGGATCTCCGGCATCGCCTCGTGGAGGTCCAGGAGCACGGCGACGCCCAGGAGGCGGAGCGGCAGCGCGCACAGGACCTGGAAGTCCGGGAGGGAGTGGACGTGGACAAGGCGGAAGGGTCGCGTCGCGTGGAGACGGACGAGCAGGACCGTGCTGAGCAGGAGGAACATCGCGTACTGGTACGCATACCGGATCTTGCCACCGCGGCGGATCGCGAGCGGCAGCTCGTGGACGTGGACGCCTCCGAGGTGCGACGCCGACGGCGCGGAGAGCGGACGGACGACGATCGCGTGGACGACGTAGCCGTCTTCGACGAGCCCCTCGGCCTCCCGGCGGACCCGAGGGTCCCACGCGTACTCCGTGTACGCCACGACGGCGACCCGGGGCCTTCCGTCGCCCGGCGGTCCGATTCGCGCCACGCGATCACGCCCCGCTGAGGAGGATCGCGGCGACGCCGAACGCCACGTAGAGGGCCAGGAGCGTCCGGACGAGGCCGCGCTCCGTCATCGGCCGCCGCGAGAGGATGAGGTTCGCGAGGGTGTACCGCGCGGCGCCCTCCGCGGGGCGGAGCCGCCCGTCGGGCAGGATCACGGGGTTGTGGCATGCCTGCCGCCGGTGCCCGTTCGCGCCGCGGAGGCCGTAGTACGCCGTCGCGACGGCCTCGTAGAACGCGGGGGCGACCGCGATGATCCCGTAGAACTCGAGGTGGCCGAGGATCGCCCCCGCGCCGATCGCGGCCCCCAGGCCGAGCGTCCCGATGTCCCCGATGAAGACACGGGCGGGGTAGCGGTTGAAGACGAACAGGCCCGCGGCGCACCCCGCGAGGGAGCCGAAGATCAGGAGGGCGAACTCCGGCGCTCCCTGGAGGTACCCGACGCCCAGGAGGCTCGCGGAGACGATCGCGATCTGTCCGCTCTCGAGGCCGTTGTAGCCCGCGGACATGTTCATCGCGTTCGCGACGCCCGTCACCCCGATCGGCACGACGACGAGCCAGTAGAGGAGGTACCAGTCCCCCGGGAAACGCAGGGCGTACCCCAGCGGCAGGTCGATCACCTCGGGTCCCAGGTGGACGAGCATGAGGGGGAGCGCGGCGAACGCGATCACGACGGCCTTGAGCCGCTGGCGCAGGTTCGAGATGTCGTCGATCAGGCCGATCATGGAGGCCATGAAGAACACGCTGATCGCGGCGAGGAACGGAGGCTCCGCGATGTTCCCGAGGAGCTTCTGCAGGCCGACGATGAGGCTCAGGGAGACGGAGAAGGCGAACAGCGCGGCGATCCCTCCGAGCTCCGCGACGTCGCGCTTGTCGGTCTTGTTGACGTCCACCCCGACCATCCCGCCGGATCGCATCTTGCGGATCAGGGCGGGCGTCATGACGAGCACGAGGACGGCGGACAGGACGACCGCGACGACGACCGCCATGCCGTCCGTCAGGGAGTCGGGCAAAAGGAAGGGGGTCTGGTGTCCACTGGCCGGGCTGGACACGCTCACGTCCACGGGGACGGAGCCGGCTCCGCGCTTATTTCAAGCCTTTCCGTTGATTCTCACGCGCGATAGTCCTCGCCTCCGGGCGGCGGATTTGCGTGCGAAGGGTTCATCAACGCCGCGGGAGTGCGGGAGGCCGATGGTGGCGCGGATCCATCCGACGGCGGAGGTGTCGGCCGCGGCGTCCGTGGGGGACGGCACGTCGATCTGGCACTGGGTCCAGGTGCGCGAGGGCGCGCGCATCGGGCGGCGGTGCAACATCGGGAAGGACGCGTACATCGACGCCGCCGTCGTCGTGGGGGACGACTGCAAGATCCAGAACTTCGCCACCCTGTACCGCGGGGTGACGATCGGCGACCGCGTGTTCGTCGGACCCCATGCGTGCTTCACGAACGACGTGTACCCGCGCGCCGTGGCCCCGGACTGGAAGGTCGTGCCCACGAAGGTCGAGGACGGTGCGTCGATCGGCGCGAACGCGACGATCCTGTGCGGCCTCACGATCGGCCGGAACGCAATGGTCGCGGCCGGCGCGGTCGTGACGAAGGACGTGCCGGCCCACGCGCTCGTCGCCGGGGTCCCGGCCCGGGTGGTCGGGTGGGTGTGCGACTGCGGACGGCCGCTCGACGCGAAGGGGTACTGCGCGCACTGCGAGAAGACCGTCCCGATTCCCGCCCTCGCGAAGCGACGTGTGTCGCGCCGCCGGAGGTGAGCGGCATACGTTCATAGCGTACCCGCTCCTTCGCCGCCCGCGATGATCCCGATCGCCCGCCCGATCCTCGGTGACGAGGAGGTCGCCGCGGTCCGCGACGTGCTCGCCTCGGGCATGCTCGCGCAGGGGCCGAAGGTGAAGGCGTTCGAGGCGGCCTTCGCGGCGTACGTCGGGCGGCGCCACGGCGTCGCCGTCGCGAACGGGACGGCCGCGCTGCACGTCGCCCTCATGGCCCACGGCATCAAGTCGGGCCAGGACGTCCTCGTGCCGCCGCTCACGTTCTTCGCGACGGCGTCCACGGTCCTCCACGTCGGCGCGCGCCCCGTGTTCGTCGACGTCGACCGGGCGACGTACAACATGGACCCCGAGAAGGTCAAGGCCGTCGCGACGCGGAAGGCGGCCGCGGTGATGCCCGTCCACCTGTACGGGCAGACGGCGGAGATGGACCCGATCCGGGAAACCGCGCGGGAGCTCGGGGTGCCGGTCATCGAGGACGCCGCCCAGGCCCACGGCGCGCAGTACCACGGCAAGAAGGCGGGCAACCTCGGCGACACGGCCTGCTTCTCCTTCTACCCGACGAAGAACATGACGACGGGCGAGGGCGGGATGATCGTCACGGACGACGACGCCGTCGCGGAGAAGGCGCGCCTGCTGCGGGACCACGGACAGGCCGCGAAGTACGAGCACGCGATCCTCGGGTACAACCTCCGGATGACGGACGTCGCCGCGGCGATCGGCTTGGTCCAGCTCACGAAGCTGGACGGCTGGGTGCAGAAGCGGCGCGCAAACGCCCACGCGATCTCGAAGGGGATCGACGGGATCGAGGGGCTGGTCCCGCCCGCGGAAGGGAACTGGATGGTCCACGCGTTCTACCAGTACGTCGTCCGCGCAGACCCGGGGTTCCCCCTCGCGCGCGACGAAATCGTCACGACCCTCAAGGAGGAGGGCGTCGGGTGCCGACCGTCGTACCCGATGCCCCTCTACAAGCAGAAGGCGCTCCGCGACCTCCGGGTTCGCGGACGGTGTCCCGTCGCGGAATCGGTCGTCGGGCGGCTGTTCGAGCTACCCGTGCACCCGGGCCTCACGACGGCCGACGTCGAGCGAATCGTCGACACGGTCGACCGCCTCGCGAAGCCGACGTGAGGAGCGTTCCGTCGCCTCGCGTTCTCAGTGCCGAGAACGAGGGGCGTGTCGATAAATACGCCGTGTGCCGCGTGCGCGTCGCGGGCGTTCGCGGTCCGTGTCCCGGCGGCCCAGTTCGGGCGCGGCGGACGTCCCTCCGGGCGTGGAACGACGGCCAAGGTCCTCGGTCTGAGTTTCGGGCACGATGCCGCGGCCGCCCTCGTGGTGGACGGGCGGATCGTCGCCGCCGCGGAGGAGGAGCGGTTCGTCGGAGTCAAGCACAGCGTGGGACACCCGCTCCCCGAGCGCGCGACGGCGTTCTGTCTCGGGGCGGGAGCCCTCACGCCCGGCGACCTCGACGCGGTGGCCCTGTTCAAGCCCGCCCGGATCGCGTGGTGGCGGCAGATCGTCCGGCCGATGGCCATCACGGGCCTGCCCTTCCTGCGTCCGCGGCTCGCACGCTCCCTCGTCGAGGACGCGATTCGATTCCTCGTTCAAGGTCAGCTCCGAGGCGATCCGTTCGGGGCGACCCGGTTGGGGTTCGACGCGTCGATCGTCCGCGGGGTGTCCCACCACGTCGCGCATGCGGCCTCCGCGTACTACTGTTCCGGCTTCGACCGGGCGGACGTCCTCGTCGCGGACGCCGCAGGGAGCCACGAGGCGACGTCCCTCTATCGGGCCGACGGCGGGGACCTGACCCTCTCCCGACAGATCGACTGGCCGGACAGCCTCGGATATTTCTACAGCGCGTTCACCGAGTACCTCGGCTACGAGACCCGGGAGGGCGAGGGGCGCATCATGGGGCTCGCGCCGTACGGGACGCCGGACCTGCGAGCGGATGCGCTGGCGGCGCGCGCATGCCGTTCGACGGAGTCCGAGTACCGGGTGGACCCGAACCTCGTCGGGTTTGCGCCCCCGTACGCCATCGCGAATCTGGAGCGCGAACTGGGACCCCGCGCCCGGTCCGTCGGGGACCTGGACGCCCCGCGATTCCGCAGCGTGGCGTACGCCTTGCAGAAGCGCCTCGAGGACGTCGTCCTGCATCTGCTCGACCGGTGGGGGATCGGCGACCGCCTGTGCCTCGCGGGCGGCGTCGCCCTGAACTGCAAGATGAACGGCGCGATCCTCGACCGGGGCCGCTTCCGCGGGATGTTCGTGCAACCCGCTGCGAACGACCCGGGGTCCGCGCTCGGCTCCGCCCTCGCCGTCGCGAAGGACCTCGGCGATTCCGTCCGTCGAGAGATGCGGGATGCCTACCTCGGGCCGGCGTACGACGATGAGACGATCGCGGCGGCCCTCGATGCACGGAAGATCCCCTACGAGGAGGTCGCGGACATCGAGGACGAAGTCGCCGACCTGCTCGCCTGCGACAAGATCGTGGGCTGGTTCCAGGGCCGGATGGAGTTCGGTCCGCGGGCCCTCGGGGCGAGATCGATCCTCATGAGCCCGACGAGGGCGGAGAACAAGGACATCATCAACGCGCAGGTGAAATTCCGAGAGGCCTACCGTCCCTTCTGTCCGAGCCTCCTCGCGGAAGCCGCGGACGAGTACCTCGTCGATGCGCGGCCCAGCCCGTTCATGATCCTGTCCTTCGTGGTCCGGCCCGAGAAGCGTCGCGAGATTCCGGCGGTCACGCATGTGGACGGCACCTGCCGACCGCAGACCGTGGAGCGCGACGTGAATCCGAGGTACTGGAAGGTCATCCGGCGGTTCGAGAGTCGGAGCTCCGTACCGGTCGTCCTGAATACGAGCCTGAACGTGCGCGGGAAGCCGATCGCCTGCTCGCCCGCGGACGCCCTTGCGGCGTACTTCACGGGAGGGATCGATCACATGGCGATGGGGAACCTCCTCCTCTCGAAGACGGCCGTGACGAGACGCTCGGGATTACGCCCCGCGGCGGACGCGGATCGCCTCCTGGCGGCTCGCTGACGGGCCGCCGCGCGAGGGCATCCGGGCGGGGACGAGGCAGTAGCTTTTTCGGCCCCGGCGCAGTCCCGGGCGGGGAGGCGACACGGTGATCTGCCCTGCGTGCGGGACCCAGAACCGGGACGAAGCCCTGTTCTGCAAGTACTGCGGCGCGAACCTGCCCGGGGCCCCCGCCGCGGCGGCCGCGCCGCGGCCCGCGCCGCCGGTCGAGCCGACGACCTCGGTCCCGACCCGGGTCCCGCCGGCTCCGGGGCAGCCGCCCCGCCCGTGGTGGCACGCCCTCGGCGTGCTCGTCATCCTGGTGGCGTTCCTCGCGTTCGTCGATGTGGCGATGGACGGCCGGATCACGTGGTCGCTCGTCGCGACCCTCGGCCTCACGTTCCTCGCGGGCGGCGTCCTGATCCTCCAGTTCCTCGCCTCGCCGGACCGCCGCGACCGGCGGCCGTTCGTCGTCGGCGTGGCCCTCCTCGCCGCGGCCGTCATCCTGATTCCCGTCTCCCTCGCGGCCCAGAGCAGCGCGACGACGACCCAGACGATCACGGTCCCGTACGACCCGACGATCGCGAACCTGAACCTCACGGCCACCGTGGACACGGGGCAGGTGCAGGTCGACTTCGTCCCGGGGACGGCGTTCCTTCTCCGTGCGCAGATCGTCCACGTGGGCGGGCTGTTCTCGAGCCACACGGAGGGCGACCTCGTCCAGACGAACACGACGCGGGGCGACACGCTCGCCTTCGAGCTGACGGCGCGGAGCACGCCCGGGTTCCTGTTCGCCGGGGGCCATGACGTCCGGGTCACGATCCGGAGGGACCTGTCCGTCGACCTGCAGCTGCACAGCACGACGGGGAGCGTGTCCGTCGACGCGTCCGCGGGGGTCGACATCCGCGGGATCGTGGCGACCGTCACGACGGGCTCCGTGTCCGTCACGAGCCGCGACGTGACCTTCGCGGACGCGGCGAGCGTCCAGGCGACGTCCACGACGGGCGGGGTGACGATCGACATCGCGCAGGCCGGGGGAGACGCGGGGACCGTCGCGCTAGCGGGCACGTCGACGACGGGCGGCGTCACGTTCCGGTTCGACCCGGGGGCCGGCGTCGCGGCGCGCGTGCAGTCGTCCGTGACGACGGGGACGATCACGTTCGACCCCTCGAAATTCCAGGGGACGGAGGCCCTCCTGTTCGCCCCGTCGGAGGGCGCGTACAACGCCGCCGAGCTGCGGTTCAACGTCCAGCTCGCGTCGACGACGGGGAGCGTCACGGTCGGGTAGGGACCATGTATTGCAGCCATTGCGGTGCGTCGAACGAGGCGGATGCGAGGTTCTGCGAGCGATGCGGAGCGGACCTCCCGGCGACCTCCCGACCTCCCGCGTCCCCGACCGCCACGGCCGGTCCGGCGAGCCCCTCGGCGCCCGTCGTCTACCGCCCCGCCCGGCCGAGGGCGTGGTGGTACCCGATCGGCGTGTGGATGCTCCTCGGCGCGTTCTTCCTGTTCGTGGACCTCGTCTCCGGGGGCGGCGTGGACTGGGCGTACTGGCCTGTCGGGGTGATCGGGATCTTCCTCGTCGGCTTCCCGCTCCTGAACCTCCTCGAGGCCCGGATGTCCCGGAAGCGGCTCCGCTGACGGGTCGCGCGGTCCGGCCCGGATGGAAAGGACGAAATCCCCCGCCGCGCTCTCGCCCGATCGAGGTTGCCGCCCGGCGGACCGAGGTGGACCCGACGCAGCCGCACGACTTCGAACGAACGTTGGTCGAGGGCGGGGACCGCGAACGCGGCGAGCTGTGGGAGGACGTCGCCACGTTCTACGCGGAGCTCGTCCGCCAGCTCGGCCAGATCGGCCGCGAGGACCGTCCGGGCCGCGCGATGCGCGCGACGCTGCTCCTGCGGCGGGCCCACGCCCTGATGAACCTCGCGCGATGGGAGGACGCCCGGCTCACGATCGACGAGGCGCTCCACGACGCGAAGGCGAGCGAGGACGCCGGGGTGATCGCCCAGGCGTACCTCGGCGCCGGGGTGTACGCCGCGAACGTGGGGGACCACCCGCGGGGCGAACGCTTCATGATGGAGGCCCTCGAGCGGTTCCACGAGTCGGACGACCGGTCGTCGGTCCAGGGCCGCGGCTGGTCCTTCCTGAACCTCGCGAGCCTGTACGGCAGGACGGGCCGGGTCGACCTCGCGTTCGTCACGTTCCAGAAGGCCCGGGAGGTCCTCGCGACGGCGGAGAACTGGGCCGGGGTGGCGGCGGCGTGGGAGGCCCAGGCCCAGCTCCGTCGGGCGCTCGGGGACGAGGAGCGGTGGCGGGAGGACCTCATGGAGGCGATCATCTTCTACGACCGCGACCGGATGAAGGAGAAGGCGGACCGGCTCCGGGCGCTCATCGGGCGTGCGCTCGTCTAGGGGGGACGGCCACCTTCAAGTGCCTCCGCCGTCTACCCGCCGTCCGTCTCCCATGGCAACGCCCGCGGTCGACATCCAGCAGCTGTGGAAGGCGTACGACGGAACGGTCGCCCTCGAGGGCCTCAACCTGGACGCCCACCCCGGCGAGATCGTCGGGCTGATCGGTCCGAACGGCGCCGGGAAGACGACGACGATCAAGATCCTCGTCGGCCTGCTGCGGCACGACGCGGGCTTCGTCCGGGTGTTCGGTCGGGACATCCTCCAGGATCCCGTGTCGTACAAGGCGCGCGTGGGGTACATGCCCGAGCTGCCGACGCTCCCGGACTACCTGACGCCCTCCGAGTTCCTCGGCTACGTGGCGCGGGTGCGGAGCGTGGCTCGGGCGGAGATCGTGCCGCGTGCGCGGGCGCTCCTCGCGTCCATCGAGCTGTCCGCGAAGGCCGACGTGACGATCGCGACCCTGTCGAAGGGGATGAAGGCGAAGCTCGCGTTCGCGGCCGCGACGATCCACCGTCCCGACCTGCTCATCCTCGACGAGCCCCTGATCGGGGTCGACCCCGCGGGGCAGCACCTCCTCAAGGAGCGCCTCGCGGAGACCGCGCGCGCGGGCGGCGCCGTGCTCGTATCGACGCACCAGCTCGACACCGCGGAGCGCCTGTGCACGAGGGTCGCGATCATCCACCGCGGACGCAACGTCGCGACGGGCGATCTCGCGGCGCTCCAGGAGCGCGCGCAGACGGGCGCGGAGGGGACCCTCGAGGAGATCTTCCTCAAGCTCACTCAGGAGGCGGCCGCGCCGCCCGAGACGGACCGCGCGCGGCGCCGGAGCCTCTTCCGGAGGTGAGGCGACGGGGCGCGCCGCGACGGTCGCCGCGTACAAGGTGCGCTTCTTCTTCGGGCCGTCGTTCCGCGGACGGTTCGGGCCCCTCGTATACGTCGCGCTCGTGCTCGTGTTCGTCCCGTCGGGCTGGGGTGCGGGCGTCGTCCTCGCGTCGGGGATCCAGGACGCGCCGCCGGACCGGGCCGTCACGGTCCTCGCGTCACCCCTGGCCGCGATCCTGTCCTTCGCGCTCCTGTACGCGCTCGGCACGGGCGTTACGGCCCACCCGTCCGAGTTCGACTTCCTCATGACGTCGCCCCTGCGGCCGAGGGAGTACCTCGTTGCGGACCTCGCCTTCCAGGCGGTCACCGTGTTCGCGACGGGCGGCCTCGCGATCGTCGTGTCGGCCGTGGCGATCGCGACGACCCTCGGACGCCCGGCCGTCACGGCCGCCCCGCTCCTCGCGACCCTCGGGGCGTACGTCCTGCTTGTCCTCCTCGTCTCCCAGGTCCTCGTCGTCCTGCGTGTCCGATACGTGAAGCGGCCCGTCCGGGCGGTCATCCTCGTGCTCCTCGCCGCCTCCCTTCTCCCGTCGATCGCCCTCGCCCGCCCCGACGTGCCCGCGTGGCTTCGCGAGCTGCCCGTTCCGTCGACCGTATTCGCGTCCGTCGCCCATGCCCTCCTCGCCGGCGACGCGATCCCGGTACCCGACCTCGGCATCGCCCTCCTGTATTTCGGCGCGATCCTCGGCGCATGGGGCCTCGCCTCGGACGTGTACATCTTCCACGGTGTGAAGCCGACCCTGTCCGCGGGCTTCGGCCAGGTCGACATGGCCGCGCGGGCGGAGACGCAGCGGCGGCTGATCGGCGGCCTCGGCCGCCTGACGACCCGCCTCCGCCTGCGGCCCGAGCGGGGCGGGGACCGGAGCCTCATGACACGGCTCCACCTCGTGCGGATCTGGCGGGACGGGAGCATCCTGTTCGTCGTGCTGTTCGCGGCCGTCGGGGTGCTGCCCGCCGTCGCGGGGCCGGGGCCCGTCGCGTCGGCCGCGACCCTTGGGCTCGCGCAGATGATCACGTTCCTCACCGCGGTCCTCGCGATGAACTGGTCGTACTACGAGCGGGAGAACCTGTGGATCGTCCTGACGTCGGCGCGCCGTCCGAGCGCGTACTTCCAGGGGCTCCTCCTGGGGTTCGCGGCGGTCGGCGTCGTGATCGCGTCGTTGTTCCTCGCGGCGCTCGGCCTCGCGGCCGCGGTGCGCCCGCCCGTCGTCGAGCTCGCCCTCCCGATCGTCGCGCCGATCTCCTCGGCGTTCGCGGCCTCCGCCCTGCTCACGCGGGTGAAGATCCGGCCGTCCGCGTTCTCGCCCGCGATCTTCGGCATCCTCATCGTCGTGGCCGTCGTGGGCTTCCTGGGCGGGTTCGCGGCGCAGGGCGCGCTCCTCGTGGCCGCGTACGCGTTCGGGCTCGGCGAGGCGCTCCAGGTCGTCGTGCTCGCGGGCGTCGCGCTCACGACGGTCGCGGTCGGCGTGCGGGCCGTCGGGCGGCTCGCGGCGTCGTTCCGCCTCTGACCTGTCGGAGGTCAGTAGATGGCTTCCTTCTGCCGACGCTCGAGGACGAGCTGCCGGTACTGCTCCGGCTTGCGGTCGAACGCGAGCTGGCACGTCTCCGAGCAGAAGTAGTACGGCGTGCCCTTGTACCAGATCATCCAGAACGCGTTGTGGGGGTTGACCGGCTCCTCGCAGACGGGGTCGACCGCCATCGCGCGACGACGAAGACGGCGTGCGATATGAAGGCTTCGAATCGCGCCGCGCGTTTATATCCCGACCGCCCATTCGCGCGCCCGTGGCGGTCCGGGTCGGCGTGATCGGCGTCGGCGCGATGGGGCAGAACCACGTCCGGGTCCTGACCGAAATCACGGACCTCGTCGGGATCGCGGACCCCGACGTGAAGGTCGGCGGTGCGGTCTCAAACCGCTTCAACGTGTCGTATTTCACGGACCACACGTCCCTCCTCAAGGAAGACCTCGACGCGGTGTGCGTGTGCGTTCCGACGGAGCACCACGAGCGGGTCGCGCTCGACGCGATCGCACGGGGCCTCGGCGTCCTCGTCGAGAAGCCCCTCGCGCCGACCTCCGAGGCGGGCCGACGGATCGTCGACGCGGCGGACCGGGCGGGCGTCGTCCTCGCGGTCGGGCACATCGAGCGACACAACCCCGCGATCGCCGTGGTCAAGCGTCACCTCGACGAGGACCAGTACGGGGACCTCGTGACCGCGACGGCGCGGCGCGTGAGCTCGTTCCCCGGGCGCGTGCGCGACGTCGGCGTCGTGATGGACCTCGGCGTGCACGACATCGACATCCTGCGGTACCTCGTCGGCTCGCCCGTCGAGAGCGTCTTCGCGCTCGGCGGACGCAAGCTCCACGACCAGTTCGAGGACCACGCGAACGTCCTGATCCGGTTCCGCAGCGGGGTGCACGGCTTCGTCGAGGTGAACTGGCTCACGCCGATGAAGGTCCGGCGGCTCGCGCTGACGTGCCTCAAGAACTTCGTCGAGGTCGACTACACGGACCAGTCGATCACGGTCAGCTCGAGCACGCTCGGGCCGTTCGATCCGTACAACCTGTACCAGATCCCGCTCGAACACCACACGCAGCGGATCAGCGTGCGGAAGGAGGAGCCGCTCCGGCGCGAGCTCGAGGACTTCCTCGCGGCCGTCAAGGAGAAGCGGGCGCCCCTCGTCGCGGGCCGGGACGCGCTCGAGACGCTCCGCGTCGCGGAGGCCGCGACGGAATCCCACCGGAAGGGGAAGCTCGTCCAGCTCATGTGAGCCCGCGGGGGCGCCGGGCGGCCGGCCGCCCCGGCCATGCCAAGGATTATCTCGGGCGCCGCCCTCCTCGCGCGAGGGGACGCGTGGCGATCCGGCACCTGACCGTGAAGGAGAGGATCCAGCTCCACCTTTTCGACTATGCGCGGTTCGCGGACGCCTACGAGGCGCCCGAGGAGGTGACCCAGGAGAGCATCGCCCGCTCGGTCGGCATCCGCGTCCCCCATGTCCTCCAGTACGTCCGACCGCTCATCGAGGAGGGCGTCGCTGAGAGCCGCACGAGCCACGTCCGGCGGAAGGCCCGCCGCCGCAAGGTGTACTTCCTCACGCCGAAGGGGCGGATGCGAGCGGCCTCCCTGAGGACCGAGATTCTCCGCGAGACGGTGGTCCCGTTCCGCAAGGCGTCGGGCCAACTCGAACAGGTGGCGCTCGTCCGGGTGCACCAGGAGCATCGACGCGGGGCGACGTTGCTCGACCTCCTCCAGGAGCTGGAGACCCTTGGATCGATCGCGGAGACCCCGGACGAGGCGCCGCGCGAACCGGTGGACCACGCACAGGAAGCACCGCGGGTCGAACATTTCTACGGACGGGCAAAGGAGCTCGAGGGCGTGCTCCGCGGCGTGGACCAGAAACCTGCCGTCGTCGTGACGGGCATGGCGGGAATCGGGAAGACCGCGCTCGCGTCGAAAGCGTGCGACGAGCTGCGGACGAAGCGGCCGCTCTTCTGGCGTCAGGTCCGCCCGTGGGACAGCGCCCTCGACCTTGCGTTCCGGCTCGCCGCGTTCCTCCGGGCCCTCGGGCGGACGGAACTCCACGCGTCCCTCATCGGGCCCGAGGCGAAGGAGCTGAGCCAGATCGAAGACCGCCTGGCGCGGGACCTCGCGGGGACGCGCGCCCTCCTCGTCCTCGACGACGTCCACCACGCGTCCTCCGATGCGGGGTCGTTCCTGGCGATCCTGCTGACGGCCTTGAAGCGGGGCGGGGATGCCGGCGCCCTCTTCGTTTCACGGACGGTCCCGCCGTTCTACAGCCGGAGGGAGGTCGCCGTCGACGGGTCCGTCGTCGAGTTCGCCCTGACGGGCTTGGACCGCGAAAGCAGCTTGGCGCTCCTCGACGACGCGGGGATCGACGATCCGCTCCTCGGGAGCCTTGCGGACGCCTGCGCGGGCGTCCCCCTCTTCCTCGTTCTGCTGGCGAGCGGGAAAGGCCGCGGCCGTCCCGGTGAGATCTGGAGGACGATCGAGGCGTACATCTCCGAGGAGATCGAAGGGACCCTGGACGACGCGGAGCGCGGCTGCCTGGAGGCGGCGTCCTTGTGCCAGGTTCCCGCGCCCATCGCGGTGGTGTTGGTCGAACCCGGCGCCCGAACGAAGACCATCGTGGGCCTGCAGCGCAAGGGGCTCCTCACGCCCGTGGGTCGGGATCGGTTCATCCTGCACGAGACCCTGAGGGACTACTTCGCGCAGGGACTGTCGGCGGACCGACGAACCGCGCTCGTCGACCGGGTCGTGCCGCAGCTCCTCACCGTCGCGAGGGAGGCCGAGGCGAACGGTCGCCCGCACGAGGCGATCGCCTACGTGGGGAACGCGGCGTTCGTGGACGTCGACCGCGAGCGGCGGCTCCTCTGCCTCCGGAAACTCGCGGACCTGCGACGGTACGTCGGGGACATTCCGGGGGCCATCGAGGCGTACCGCACCGCGCTACGCGACGTCGCGGAGCCGGCGGAGCGAGCGCGCCTCCTCGAGAAGATCGCCGCGTGCCTGCACGTCGCGGGTCATTTCGACGAAGCGGAACGCACGATCGAGGAAGGCCTCCGGCTGCTGCCATCAGAACCGTCTCCGGAGGCCGCCTGGCTCGTGTTCCGCAGGGCGGACATCGCCTTGACCCGGGACGACTACGACCGGGCCTCCGAGGAGGTGGAACGGCTCATCGGCTGGATGGCGAGCCTGCCCGAGGACCGTGAGCTCTGGGGGTCCCTCGCGAACGTCCGCGGGTCGATCCATCTGGACGATCCAAAGCGCGCGGACTACGCCCTCGCCTATGCCGACTTCCAGGAGGCGCTCCGGGCATGGGAGGCCGCCGGGGACCGGCGAGGCGCCAGCCGGGCGTGGAACAACCTCGGCCTCGCCGCCCTCCACATCGGTCGCCCCGACGAGGCACTGAACGACTTCGACCGGAGCGCAGCGATCGCGGAGGCAATCGGCGACGTCCCGGCGCGACTGAAGGCGCTGTTCGTGAAGTCCTGGTACCTGTCGGAGTCTCTCGGGGACTACGACGCCGCGGAGGCGCTCTACCGGGAGACGTACAAGCTCGCGAAGGAAACGCACCAGCGGGAGAGGCTGCTCGCCCACCACCTCCACTTCGCGAACCTGTACCGGCGGCAGGCGAGGTTCGAGGAGGCGAGGGAGTCCCTCGAGTACTACCTCGACGCGGCTCGGGACATAATCAGCGAGGAGGACCGGATCGAGTACGTTTCCCTCCTGGTCCGCCTCTCCGTGGCCGGCGGCGACGTCCGCGCCGCGGAGTCGTATCTCACGGAGGCCGAAACGATCGACCGGAGGCTCTCGTCCGGCCTCTCGACGTACCACGTCGGCTGGGCGCGAGGGGTCCTCCTCGCTGCGAAGGGGGACGGGAAGGCGGCCGACGCCGCCTTCCAGCAAGCCTTGGATCACCTCACGGTGGGTGCCGAGGGCGAGTTCCTCCTGGACTATGG
>JBQTHW010000077.1:0-10513 GCA_052389495.1 Methanobacteriota archaeon
TTCTCGGTCCGCGCGTCGACGAGATCCTGTCGATGGCTACCTTCGCCGCGGTCGCGACGGCGTGACGTCGGTCCTTCATCGCGCGTCGCAGCGCGGCCAGCGCCCTCGGATCGCGGAGCGCGCCCAGAGACCGGCACGCAGCCTGGCGGACGTACCACTTCGAATCCCAGGTCGCCCGCACGAGGGCGCGGACTCCGCGCCGGTCGCCCAAGGCCCCGAGGGCGTGGGCCGCGAGGACCCGCACCCCACCGGACGGATCCTCGAGGAGGCGGGCGATCCCGCGAAGGCTCCCCAGGTCCTTCGTCCGGACCGCCGCCGAGATCGCGGCGCGCCGGACGACCATGTTCGGGTCTCGGAAGGACGAGCGAAGGGCCGCAACGGACCGCAGGTCCTCCGTACGGGCGAGTGTGTCCAGCGCCGCCCGACGCTCCACCGCGGTCGTCGCCGATCGAGCGAGGCGACGGAGGTCTCGGACGGGGGGCGGTCGCAGGGCGGCCAGGGCGGCCACGGCCGCGCCCCGCGCGGTGTCGTACCGCCACCGGAGCGCCGCCAGGAGCACGTCGACGCCCGCGCGGTCCCCGCGGCGGGCCCGCCTTGCCGCCCGTCGCACGATCCGGTCCCACGCGTCCGGAGCGCGAGGCATGTTCGCGCCTCATGCCGGGGACTCGACGATCCGCCGACCGAAGGCGGGAAGATCGTCCGGCCTCCTCGACGTGATCAGGTTTGGCGTCGACGAGCAGCTCCCGGTCCCCTGGATCGCCACATTGCGCACGCAACGCGACCCCGCCCAAATCCCTTGCGCTCGCCGGATTCTTCGAGGCGCGGAGCGACCACAACGGATATCAGGCGGGCGCGGAATCCCACGTCCCCGGAGTGGAAACGGTGACCTCGGCCGACAACTTCGAGTTCGCGCACCGGCACCGCGACGAGGTCGTCTGGATGTCGCAGAACACGAGCACGCTGCCCGTCCACCCCGCGATCGTCGAGGCGATCCGGACGAGCGTCGAGCGGCGCGAGTACAACCTGTACCCGTACCGCCCGGGGATCTTCGGGCTGCCGGAGGCGATCAAGGCGGACCTCGGCCTCGAGGACGTCGACGTGCTCCTGACGAACGGGGGGATCGAGGGGGAGTACATCGGGACGCGGGCGCTCCTGAAGCCGGGCGACGAGGTCCTCTCGACGGATCCCTCGTTCCTCCCGATCCACGACCAGATCGCGATGGCGGGCGGCCGGGCGATCGAGGTCGACATCTACCGCGCGCCGTACGTCATGACGCCGGAGATGGCGAACGAGGCGATCACGCCCGCGACGACGATGCTCCTCCTCATCGACCCGAACAATCCGCTCGGATCCGGCTACACCCGCTCCCAGGTGAAGGGGCTCGCGGAGGTCGCGCAGGACCACGACCTATGGCTCGTGGACGACGTGACGTACCGGGACTTCAACCGGGGGCACGTCCTCTCGACGGAGTTCGCCCCGGAGCGCACGCTCCTCTCGTACTCGTTCTCGAAGGCGCCCGGCCTCGCCGGCATGCGGATCGGCGCGATCCTCGGCCCGAGGGAGACGATCCAGGCACTTCGAAAATTCGACACGAACGTCCTCGGAGTGAACGTCGTCGCCCAGCGCGCCGCGCTCGCGGCGCTCCGGACGAAGGCGGAATGGCTCCCGGACGTCCTCCGGGTGTGCGACGCGAACCAGCGGGCGATCCGGGAGGCGGTCGCGAAGGTCGACGGCGCGTTCCTTCCCGTCTACCCGGCGAAGGCGAACATGTTCGCGATTGATGTCGGCGCGACGGGCGTGCGGCCGGAGGACCTCGAGGCGCGCCTCCTGCGCGACCACTACGTCCACACGCGCGCGGGGGGATACCTGTCGCGGAAGTCCGGCGGGAAGTTCCTGCGGGTGTCCTTCACGGTCCCGGAAGCGGATTGCCGTCGCTTCACGGACGCGTTTCCCGCCGTCGTCGAGAAGCTGCGAACCTGACGTCGACGGATTGATAGGCCCCTCGAGCGTTGTGGGACCGTGACGTACCTGACGAGTCTTGGGGCCAAGGTCGAGGACGCCGCCGTCGCGGGCGGTCGCTTCGCGGACGCCCTTGTCCGCGCGACGGGGTACCTGATCTCCGGGGTCTTCGCCTTCGCGGACAAGGAGATGGAGTACGCGGCGAGGGCGATCAAGGAGCGGCAGGAGCGGGATCGCGCGCGACGGGCCGGCGGGAAGAGGCCTCCCCGCGACAAGCCGACGTGACCCGACATCCCGGCGGACCGCCCGGCACGCGCGCCCACGAAACGTACTTAGTCTTCGCTCGCGATGGGGGACGCGCGACCGGAGGAGGAGCCCGTGGGCAAGCCCGAGTATCAGAACTACATCGGAGGGGAGTGGGTCTCCGCGGACAAGGCGGAGACGTACACCGTGACCAACCCGGCGAACGGCGTCAAGCTCGCCGACGTCCCGAAGTCCGGGAAGGAGGACGCACGCGCGGCGATTGACGCGGCGCGGGAGGCGTTCGACAAGGGGAAGTGGCCCCGGATGACGCCGTCGGACCGAGCGTCGGCCCTGATCAACCTCGCGTCCCTCATCGAGGCGGAGATGGACCGCCTCGCTGTCCTCGAGACGAAGAACCAGGGGAAGACGATCAAGCAGGCGCGGGACGGCGACCTGCCGTTCAGCGTGGACAACCTGCGGTTCATGGCGGGGGCGTCGAGGACGCTCACGGGCCCGGCGGCGATGGAATACGCGTACGGCGCGACGAGCATCATCCGACGGGAGCCCGTCGGCGTCGTGGGGTCCATCACGCCGTGGAACTACCCGTTCATGATGGCGATCTGGAAGATCGCGCCCGCGCTCGCGGCGGGGAACACGGTCGTCCTGAAGCCCGCGTCCCTCACGCCCCTCACGACGATCGAGCTCGCGAAGCTCACGGACCAGGCGGGCCTTCCGTCCGGAACCGTCAACGTGATCACGGGACCCGGCGCGGTGATCGGCGGGGAGATTGCCGGCTCCGACAAGGTCGACATGGTCAGCCTGACGGGCGACACGGCGACGGGCATGGAGATCATGAAGTCCGGCGCGTCGAACGTGAAGCGGCTCCACCTGGAACTCGGCGGGAAGGCGCCGTTCATCGTCTTCGGCGACGCGAACCTCGACGCGGCGGTCGAGGGGGCCGTCGCGGGCTCCATGGTGAACGGCGGTCAGGACTGCACGCAGGCGGCGCGGTTCATCGTCCAGGACAAGGTGTACGCGAAGTTCGTGCAGCGGTTCACGGAGCGGCTCAAGGCCGTCCGCATGGGCGACCCGACGGAGCGGTCGACGGACCTCGGCCCCCTCGTGTCGTCGAAGCAGCGGGAGAAGGTCGAGTCGTACGTCGAGGTCGCGAAGGACGCGGGCGCGAAGCTCCAGTCGGGCGGCTCCCGCCCGAAGGGCAAGGGTTTCGACAAGGGCTGGTACTACCCGCCCACGCTCTTCTCCGACGTGTCCCCGGACATGCGCATCGCGAAGGAGGAGGTGTTCGGCCCCGCGGTCACGGCGACCCGCTTCCGGACGGAGGACGAGGCGATCGAGATCGCGAACAGCGTCGTGTACGGCCTCTACTCGAGCGTCTGGACGAAGGACGTCCAGCGCGCCTTCCGGGTCGCGAACGCGCTGCGCTTCGGCGCCGCGGAGATCAACGAGCACCTGCCCCTGACGAGCGAGATGCCCCACGGGGGGTACAAGCAGAGCGGGTTCGGGAAGGACCTGTCGATCTTCAGCCTCGAGGAGTACACGAACGTCAAGCACGTCTACGTCGACCTGACGGACACGGTCCGGAAGGGCTGGCACTACCTGACGTTCGGCGACCCGACGTAGGCGGCCCTCTTACGGCTCAGGCGCCGCCTCGTAGACCCATGTGTCGGCCAGGCGCACGCCGTCGGCCACGCCGCCGAACAGCACGGTCCGAGCCGACGGCCCGTCGTAGGCCATCGCAGCGCCCTGCCGCGGCGATGGCGACACGGAGAGCGAACGAAGCGTCCACGTGTCCCCTTCGAGGTCGTACCACCAGGTGTCCCCTTCCGGGGTTAGGTCGCCGCCTCCAAACAGGATGACGCGGTCGATCCGATCGTCGTAGGACATCGCGTGGCCGGCGCGGGCCGAGGGTCGGGGACCCGATGCGCCCTTCGGCGACCACGCGTCCGCCTCGACGTCGTAGGCCCAGGTGTCGTCAAGCGCCGCCACACCCGTAAAGCCTCCGAACAGGACGACGCGGTCCGACCGCACATCGTACGCCATCGCGTGACCGCCCCGGGGGGGCGGGCGAGCGGACGGCGCCATCTCCGTCCACGTATCCGTGTCGACATCGTAGGACCACGTATCATCCGTGTCCCCGAGGGGCCCGCTCCCGCCGAACAGGATGACCCGATCCGACTGGCCATCGTAGGCCATCGCGTGACTTCGCCGACCGAGCGGGCCTGTCGCGGGCTGCATCTGGGTCCACGAGTTCGATGCGACGTCGTACGACCACGTGTCGCCGAACAGGCCGCCCAGCGGTCCCCCGCCGAACAGGATGAGCCGCTTCGACTGAACGTCGTAGGCCATGGCGTGTCCGTACCGGGGGATGGGGCGGACGGGCGGATTCAGGTTCGTCCAGGTGTCTGCGGCCTCGTCGTACGACCACGTCTCGTCGCTCGACCCCAGAAGGGTGTTTCCGCCGAACAGGACGATCCGATCCGCATCCGGGACGTAGGTCATCGCGTGGCCCCAACGCGCCGACGGCGGCGCAGCCTGGCTCCGCGGAGTCCAGGTGTCCGCCCCAAGGTCGTACGACCATGTCTGGTCGACCACACCGCCGCCTCCGGGGAACGGGGACGGAATGGAGGTGAAGCCGCCGAACAGGACGGTCCGCCCCGAGACGGGGTCGTAGGACATCCCGTGGCCATAGAGACGCGGCGGCTTCGGGGACGGGGACATCAACGTCCACTGCGCCGATTCAAGGTCGAAGGCCCACGTCTCGTCGACGGGCTCCGGCGACCTCGTGAAGATCGTCGCGCCGCCGTAGAGGACGACGCGATCCTTCGCACCGTCGTAGGCCAGGGCGTGCCAAAACCGGAAGCGCGGGGCCGCGGCCGTCGTCACGAGGGACCATCGGTTCGCCTCGAAGTCGAAGGACCACGTGTCGTCCACAACGCTGTCCGCGTTGCCCGAGAACAGGACGATGCGGCCCGATCCCGCGTCGTAGGCCATCGCGGTGCCGCGCCGAGGGGACGGGGCTTGGGGAGGCCGCAGGAGGGCCCAGGTGTCCGTGTCGACGTCGTAGGACCACGTCTCGTCACTGACATCGGTGCCGGTGTCGCCCCCGAACAGGAGGACCCGGTCGGACCTGGCGTCGTAGGCCATCGCGTGGTGGTATCGCGCGGCGGGAGGTTTTCGAGGATGCATCTGGATCCAGAGGTCGGTCGTGGCGTCGTACGCCCAGGTCTCGTCGTTCGCGCCCCTCGCCGTGTAGCCGCCGAAGAGGATCGTCCGGTCCGACCGTGCATCGTAGGCCATCGCGTACGCGGTTCGGGCCGACGGACGTTCCGCAGGAGACCGTTCCATCCACCCATCCGCGGCCGGATCGTACGACCACGTGTCGTCCAGGAGCCCGGTCGGACCGAGGCCCACCTCCGTCCGCCCGCCGAACAAGAGGAACCGACGGGACGAGTCCACGTAGACGAGGTCGTGCCCCTCGCGCGCGGGAGGCGAGCGGGACGCGCTCACGGGCCTCCACGCATCCGAAAGCGAATAGCGGCCCGTGACGGTCGTGAGCGCGTCGGCGGTGACTTTCACGGTCTCGGGAGGCGGCGTCACGTAGCCCGGCACAGGACCGAAGGACACCTCGTACGTCCCGGGCTCCATGGACTGCCACATGCCCCAGTCGTCCCGCGGGATCCTGTCCACGGAGATCGTCCCGGGGACAGGCGGGACCGTCTCGACGCGCAGGCTCCCGTGGACCCGGACGGGCCCTTCGTGGACCGTCACCTCGCCTGCGACGACCGCGACGTCGGCGGGAGGCGGCGGGGTGGCGCCGTACACGGTCGCGAACGACACGCGGTGCGTCCCCGGCGCCAGCTTGACCCAGGTGAGGCCCCAGTCGTCGCGCGGGATGCCGTCCACGAGGATCGTCGACGGCCACGCGGGGCTCGTCGTCACGCGCAGGGACCCGAAGGCGGACGGATCGGCGCCCGGCGCGCCGGGGCTCTGCCGGTAGTGTGCGACGAACTCCGTCGTGGCGCCCGGTCGAACGTCGACAACCGCGTCGGGCGGAGGCTCGAAGCCGGCGACCTGTCCGAACGAAAGGGTGTGCGTCCCGGGCGCGGCCTCGCGCCACATGCCCCAGTCGTTGTTCGGCTCGCCGTCCACGTAGATCGTCGCGGGCAGGGCGGGGTCCGTGCGGACGCGGAGGTAGCCCCACACCCTGTAGTCGCCCCGGACCGTCGTCGTCTCGCCCGCGACGGTCGTCACGTCGACGGGGTCCGGCGGGGCGAGCCCGCTCAGGTCGCTGAACGCGATGCGGTGCGGGCCCGGTTCGATCTTGAGCCACGCGAGCCCGTACTCGTCGCGCGCCACGCCGTCGACGAGAACCTTGCCCGCCACGGGCGGGTTCGTCGTCACACGGAGGAGGGACGGTTCCGTCTGCTGCGGCTCCGCGGGAGGCGGGGCGCTTGCCGCGTCAACGGATCCGGGTCCCGAGTCTCCGGTCATCCCGACGACGTCCAAGCGGCCGACCGCGGTCCCGAGCGCCGTGATCGACAGGAGGAACAAGCCCACGAGGACGACGACGAATCGCCTCATCCTCCAACCCAAGTCGGAAGGGAGGCGACTCGTATTTATCGCTTGGGTCGCGTCCCGCCGGGACGCCTCACGCGACGAGCGTGCGGACGGCCTCCGTGCGCTCGGACCGCACGACCGTCAGCCCGCGGGACTCCCATTCCCGGTAGACCTTCGACGCGTCGAGCGACTCGGGCGTGTACACGCCGGGCCCGGGGAGGCCCTCTTCGATCAGGACGACGCCGATCGCGGCCGCCACGGCGGTCAGGTAGTACACCGCCGTCGTGCTGCGCCGCCGGTTCGCCTCCGCGTGGGACATCGTGATGTCGCCGCGGACGACCGTCCGCGTGCCGCCACGGGCGCCCTCGACCTCGACCGCCAGGGCCTTCGTCCCTTCGAGCGGGCTGACGAGCGCCGAGGGCTCGGGGAACGCGCCCAGCAGCGCCTTGCGGAACACGACCTGCTGGCCCCCGAGGCGCACGGTTCGGCTCTCGTCGAGGAGGCCGAGCTCGCGGAGCGCGAGCAGGGCGCGGACGAGGTGCGGGTTGAGCGCGTACTTGAAGTCCACGCGCCGGACGGGCTTGCCGAGGTGGAGCGGCAGGGTCTTGACCTCCTCGTGGGACATGAGGTACGTCGTCTGCCGCCCGATCGGGGGCGGGAACTCGAAGTCTTCCTCCTCGCCGAGGATCGGGCGCTCGAGGAGCCGGCCGTCCTCCCAGACCGTCGGGGCGAGGAGGGCGTCCTCGAGGAACGCCTCGCGCGAGTAGAGCGGGAACGCGGTGAAGCCGGGAAGCTTCACGATCCCGCCCGAGCGGATCCGGACGGCGTCCACGACGTCGAGGCGCGACGCGAGGTCCTTCGCGACGACGTTCGACATCCCGGGGTCCAGGCCCATCGACAGGAGGGCGCGGAGGCCCGCCGACCGGAACGCGTCGTGGAGGTCGAGCTGGGCGAGGATCCCCCAGCGGCCACCCGGCTCGAGCGGACCCGTCGCGGCGACATCGAGGTAGTGGACGCCCGCGTCGAGGGCGGCGCCCATGATCGTGAAGTTGTACTTCGGGAGGGTCGCGTTCACGACGACCGCGCAGCCGCGGAGGGCGTGCGCGAGCGCGGCCCGGTCGTCCACGGCGAGACCCATCGCCTCGATCGGGACGCGGCCTCGCATCCCGGACAGCACGCGGGCCCTCTCGCCGACCTTGTCGATCAGGAGGAGGGACGACACGCGCGGGTCCACACGGATCTCCGCCACGAGCGTGCGGCCGACGCCTCCGATCCCGAGGATCGCGACGCGCATCCGCGCCGATGGCCGCCTCCCGCGACTTAGACCTTTCGACGTGGTTCCACGGGACGGGAGGGAGCGCGCGGGCGGTGGGCCGCCTCCGCCCAGGCGACGAGCGCGTGGGCGGTCGCCTCGGGGGCCTCCCACATCGGCATGTGCCCGACGCCCGGGAGGATCGTCACCGTGACGGGCCCGCGCGGATGAGCGGGCGTCGCGACCTCCGTGACCGGGATGAGGGCGTCCGCAGCGCCGTGCAGGACGAGGAGCGGGCCGCGAAGCGAAGCGAGGACCGCGGAGCGGTCCGGACGGGCGGCCATCGCACGCAGGCCGGCGACGACGCCGTCCCGGCGGGCGTCCTCGATCATGCCGGTCGCGGCACGGCGCAGGTCCGGCCCGGCGTCGGGTCCGAGGAGTCGTTCGGCGAGCCCGGGCAGGAGCGACGCGGGTCCCTGGGCGCGCACCTTGCCGATCGCCTCCTCACGACCGCGGCGGGCGACGTCCGAGTCCGCGTTCGTGCGGGACGACACGAGGGCGAGACCTGCGACGAGGCGCGGATGGCGCTCCGCGAACGCGAGGGCGATGTAGCCGCCGAAGCTGTGACCTGCGAACGCGACCCGCCCCGGTGCGATCGTTCGGAGGAACGACGCGACTTCGTCCGCGTAGGCCTCGACGGTCTCCCGGCTCGGATCGATCGGTGGGCTCTCGCCGAAGCCGGGGAGATCGGGGGCGAGGACGCGGAAGCCGGCGCGCGAGACCGCGACGAGGACCTCGTCCCAGATCCGTCGGTTCAGAGGCCACCCGTGGAGCAGGAGCACGGGCGGTTTGCCGCGGCCCCCACGTTCGACGTGCGCAAGCACACGCTCCGCATGGCGGGACGCGGACAAAAGGGTCACCCCGGATGCGCGCTCGCGGCGACGACCGTCTCCCTTGCGAAAATTCCAGGCGGCCGTGATCGGGCGCTCCGTGGCTTGTCGGTTCCGTTGCCCGTCGCTGGCGTCATATCGGGCGACCCTTCGGCGTCGTCGGAGCCGCGCGGGCGGCCGTGCGCGTTCCGCACCGGAAGGACAATCGGCAACGGGCGGCGCCGCCGTCGAGGACGAAGGGCGTCGGCCCACCTACCGTTGGATACGAGGGAGCGCTTCCGGCGGGGAGTATGGCCCCTGGTGTCCGCTACCTCAGGTCTCTCCATGGGGCCATGACAATGGCATAGTTCCTGGGCCTTGGGAATCGGAGCCTACTCGAGTCCGCGATATCCCTGCGAGCGATGCACGATTTCCGTGACACGGACCTCCTCCGGGAGGACGAAGTAGAGCACACGGTAGTCGCCCACCCGGAGGCGGTACAATGGAGGATCGTCATGGGTCCAGAGAGGCCGGATATCCGCCCCGGGCCGAGGACGGATCGGATCGTCCGTGAGAACCCTGAGCCGCTCTCTGATCCTTCGGTTGGCATCCCGAGGAAGCCGGTCGAGTTGGCGCGTGGCCGTCTTCGAGAGGAGGACCCTACGCTTCGTCAAGGGGGACGAACTCCTCGGTCTCGAGGATGCGCTTCTCTCGCTCGTACAGGAGCCGGGCCTCCGCGTCCCGGACGAGACGGCGGAGGAGCTCGTCGTACGTCTCCCCCTTCGAGGCGAGGCGCTTGAGTCGGTCCCGAACCTCCGCGGTAACGGGGATTGTGGTGAGCCCCATCGCCACTTATGATATCTCATAACTACATATAACTGACGCTAAGACCGCCCGAAATCGACGATCCTCGTAGGGTCGCGCACTGGCGCGTTTCCTGAGCCGGGGACCCATACGGGTTTTACACCCTGAGGGGCGCTCGAGGTCGTGAGGTAGCCTCGCGAAACACGTTCGCGGAGCCGCCAGGGCGTTATGGTCCTCGGCCGACCCGCAGCCTCGGGAGCGAGCCTTTGTTCAGCGCGAGAACGCTAGCGAGTGCCTTCCGGAGTGGCTCCTGCCCGAATTCCCGGAAGGCCCAGGCCATTGCGTAGTGTGCGACGCAAGCCGGATACGACCCGGCCTTCCGGTGGCCTTGGTAGTGATGAACGTAGCCGACTGCGGGCTCTCCGCAAAGTGCGCATCCTCTCGTGGTTGTCACCTCCCTTGTTCCTTGTTCCGCGTCAGTAGGTAGATCAGGGCGGCGGCCCCAAGGCCGGCGAGGAGTCCCATTGTGAACCCGCCTTCCTCCTCGCCGTTATCTTCGTCGTCCTCCAACACCTCGTCCGGCAGGCTATCGAGTCCCTTACGCATGAGTTCCCGCTTCGCCCGATGGAGCGCCTCGTACTCCTCCTCAGGGATGCGGACCATTTTGTATCTCCGCTTCTGCGCCATGCTTACGTGTGTATACTTCTGTATTCTCATAAAGCTTTCGCCCTTGATACAGACCAGCATTAGAGACCCTGACCCCTTGGCGCCCAGCTACCAGGAGAAGAACGGCTCAGTTGAGCCTGAT
>JBQTHW010000078.1:0-30183 GCA_052389495.1 Methanobacteriota archaeon
CGTGTAGCCGGTCCCCGGGTCGGCATCGAGGTCGAGGAAGATGTACACCCCGTCCATGCGGGAATCCGATGTGGACCCCGCAAGGATGCCCCCGCGCACCTCCAGGAGGAGCGACAGGGCCGCGGACTCGTTCACGAACGCGGCGCGCACGAGGTCGACGTCGGCGTTGCCCGTGTTCGCCTGGAACGCGAAGCCGGGCGCGGACGCCCAGTCGTCAAAGTTGCCGTCGATCCGGATTACGGAGGAACGCGGGATGTCCGACGGCACGGCGAGGGAGAGCATGAGGAGCGACACCGCGACGAGCGGGATCAGATAGAGCTTCCAGCGGTTGAGGCGCGCCTCGCGCTGGAACCGTCGGGACCCGAGACCGTTCGTGAACCCGTTCCCGTTCGTCAGGCCGTTCGTGATCCCGCGCCGGAGGGACACGAGACCGTTCGTGAGGCCGTTCGTGCGGCCCATCCCGTTCGTGAGACCGTTCGTCCGACCGAGTCCGTTCGTCAGGCCGTTCGTCCGGCCGCGTAGGCCGTTCGTCAGCCCGTTCGTGCGACCCACGCCGTTCGTCAAGCCGTTCGTGAGGCCGTTCGTGCGACCTCGAAGGCCGTTCGTGCGGCCGCGGAGACCGTTCGTCAGCCCGTTCGTCCGTCCCGTCCCGTTCGTCCGGCCCCGAAGGCCGTTCGTCATCCCGGGGGTCCGGGTCTTCGTGCGCTCCTTGACAAGGCCGTTCGTCAGACCGACGCGGGCGTCCGGCGTCGAGGGCCTCTTCGCCGGCGGAGCCGGATGGGACGGGGTCCTCGGGGCGGTGGAAGGGGCTTCCCTCGGCCGCGTGCGGGGGGGAGCCGGGAGGTCACCCTCGACGCCCTCCTGGATCGCGACGTGGCCGAGCGCCAGGAGCTCGTTCACGAACTTCTCGTCGGCCCCGAGGTTCGCGCCGCAGGCGGGGCAGTGCGGCAGACCGTCGGGGACGTTCGCACCGCAGGAGGGACACGGGACCGTCACGGCGTCCTCGCCAAGGCGCAGGGCGGCCTCCTCCGCGCGGACGCGGCTCACGCGGGCGTTCGCGACGTCGCCGAGGCGCGCGTGGAGCTTCGCCTTGAGGACCCAGAGGCCCGGGTAGCGTTCGTCGACCTTCGCGAGACGCTCGAGGGCGTCGAGGGCGCCTCGGGCGTCGTCGAGCTGGGCCTGCGCCGCGGCCGTCGCGAACAGCGCGTCGGAATCCGCCGGGTTGAGCCGCAGACGCTCTCGGGCGACGCGGACGATGAAGGACGCCTGGGCCGGGGAGCCCTCCGTCGCCTCCAGGGGCGCCGAGCGCTCGACGTGCGGTGGCTGCGACGCCGGCTGAGCGGCCGGCGTGGTGCCCGACTCGCGGATGATCCTCAAGCCCGAGGGGACGTCCTCGAGCACGTGGAAGGCGGAGTCCGAGGACGTGTCCTTCAGGTGGAGGACACCGATCTTTCGGATGATCCGGTCGCCCGTCCGACCGCGCTCAATCTCGACGACCCCGTCGAACGGCTGGTGCAGCGTCGAGAGCTGCGACGCGCCGTGCATCTCCTTCTCGAGGAGGTACAGCGCGGTGTAGTTGAACCGGACGAACTTCCCCTTCGAGCTTTGCGCGAACGCGTAGACCTGGCCGACTTCGAAGACGCTCGTCGCGGGGGAGAGGATCTCGACGACGGCCCGCCGCGGCTTGTCGCCGCCGAGGGCCGCGATCGCACGGCTCAGCGCGACCCCGACGTTCGTGAGGTCGATCGACGATCGAATGACGATGCCCTTCTCCTCGACATCCTGCACGGGCTCCTCGCGCTGCGTGTACCAGTCCACGATCCGCAGGCGGTTCTCCGCGAGCACGCGATCCAGGTCGACGCCAAGGCTCCGGAGCTCCGTCAGGATCGCGTCCGGCGAGTTCGACGAGACGACGATCAGTCCGGCCGCGCCGGACTTGAGTCCCTCCGCCAGGAACGTGAGCGCGAAGCGGAGCTTCTCCCGCCCTGGGGGTCCTTGCAGGACGACGCACGCCCCGGCGGGCAGGCCGCCCTCGATCATCTCGTCGAATCCGGGGACGCCGCTCGGGAGGCGCACGTCACACCACCTTCTCGTCGTCGAGCACGGCCATCCCGGCGGGCGTGATGTGCACGGGGTGCTTCGACGTGTCGTGGCGGGTGAAGCGCATCTTGCGGACCGTGAGCGTGCGGCGCAGGTCCCCGTGGACCTCCTCGAGGCCCAGGTAGACGAACGAGTCGGCGACGAACTGCTCGACTCCGAAGCGCGTCATCCCGCCGCCCTCGACGCTGTCCGTAATCAGGAGGGACGTCAGCTCGTGGGACCGAAGGAACCTCGTGAACAGGAACATCCGCTCCCGGAGGACCTCGGGCGTCGCATAGAAGAGCCCGACCGCGGAGAGGGAGTCGATCACGAGACGTCGCGCGCGGGTCGTCGCGAGCGCCGCGGAGAGGAAGTCCTCGAGGTCCTCGAAGCCGACGACGCTCCGCCCCGAATCCGACGTCCGGATCGCGCCCAGGTCGACGAGGAGGAACCGGCCCGATCGCTCGAGCTCGGAGGACTCCAGCCCGTAGGCGGCGAGGGCGCGTTCGATCCCCGCGCGGTTCTCCTCCAGGACGACATACATGCCCGTGTCGCCGCCGCGCGCCGCACCGTAGTGGATGAAGTGCAGCCCGAACAGGGACTTGCCGCTACCCGCGGGCCCGGCGAGGAGGTTCACGGTGCCACGCGGGAACCCGCCGGCGACAAGCCGGTCGAACCCCGCGATACCGGTCGCGACCCGATCGCCCATCCGTCAGCCTCCAACGGCCCGCGCGAGGCCGCACCGCGTCGCGAGGTCCGGGTACGTGTCGACGGCTTCCTGGAGGGCGGATTGGAACACCCGCTCGGCCGCCGCGGGGCCGAGGGCGCTCGAACAGACGGCCCAGATGTCCCGGTGCACGGCCGCGACGAGGTCGCGCAGCCGGTCGATGCCGGCGTCGTCGCCGGCGATGATGTGCTGGAAGATCGCGGCCCGGAGTTCCTCGTGGTCCGTCGTCATCCGGTGCTGCATCTGCGCCTCGACGGAGGCCCATCCGAGCCGCCGCACGCGATCGAACAGGGTCTGGAAGTACGTGACGTAGAAGTCGACCGCTTCCCGGAGGGGACCCGACTCGTCTGCGAGGTCGACCTCGAGGGCGAGCCGCGTCGTCGGGAGACGGTACTCGAACGTCCGGGCGTCGTGGGACCTCCGCTCGACGAACCGCAGATCCGCGAGATGCTGGAGGAACTTCGACACGGTCGACGTGTGGACGTGGAGCGTGCGGGCGAGCTCGCTCGACAGGTGCCACACGCCGTCCTTCATCGACCGCAGGATCGCGAGCGCGTAGTCCCCTGAGAGGAGGGTCACGGCTTGCCGGAACGAGCGCTGGTCCATGGAGAGGAAACCTCGGAACTCCACGCGGAGTAGACCCGCGTTTGACGCGGTCCAGTCGCGGTAGATTGGAGCGGTTAAGAAGGGTCCGGCGAAATTCTCACTCGCGATTCTCGTTGTCCGGAACGCGGGGTCGCCTGGGGTCGCGTGCCGTCGGCGACCGTCGAGGCATCGGGCGGACCTCCGGACATCTGGCCCCGTGGGCAAGGTTGAAGTAGAGGCATCCGCTTCCGCCACGACCGGCCGGGACCGCCCGCCCGAACCCGCGTCCCTGCAGGCCGTGGCCCGCGCGAGGAGCCCGCATGCAGTATACTCGCTTCGAGAAGGCACGCATCATCGGCGCGCGTGCCCTCCAGATCAGCATGGGGTCGCCCATCCTCATGGATGTTCCCCCGGGGGCCGTGGACCCGATCGAAATCGCATGGATGGAGTTCGACGGCGGGGCAATCCCAATCACGGTGAAACGCGATCTCTAGCAAACCAAGGCTCCGCGGGGTGTGCAGGGAACGAGCCGGCGGGGCGCGTTTGGGGTTGGCGCCATCGAGCAAGGAAGACTTATATAGAAGCGCTCATACATTATGGCCTGCGGACCTCCCCACGGAGGGGACGTGTATGATTCGGAAGAGCAAGACCAACGAACCTCGAAAGAGCGAAGAGACGGGTCTGCAGCGCGACGACGCCGACCGAGGCCCGCTGGCGTGGTTCGATGAGATGGATCGCTGGTTCGAGGAGTTCCAGGAGGACTTCGAGAACCGGTCCTGGGTCCCCGCGTGGCCTTGGAGCGGGACCTCCGCCATCCGGCCGCGCCAGCCCTTGACCGATCTCGTCGACGAGGGTCGGGAGTTCGTCGTGAAGGCGGAGCTGCCCGGCGTCTCGAAGGAGGACCTCGACATCACCGTGACGGAGGACGGGATCGAACTCCGCGCGGAGGCGCGCCGCGAGAAGGAGGAGAGAGAGAAGGGCTTCTTCCTCAAGGAGCGGAGCTACAGCGCATTCCACCGGGCCCTCTCCTTCCCGGCGGAGGTCCTGGCGGACGAAGCGGTCGCGTCGTTGAGGGACGGCGTCCTCGAGGTACGGGTCCCGAAGAAGGAACCCACCCCGAAGCGCGAGCCCGTGAAGGTCCGGGTGACGTGAATCCCGAACCGCCTTCCATTTTCTTCATCTCCTAGGACCGCCCTGGCCCTTCCTGTCGTCGAACGTTGATGGGAGACGGACCATGCGAGGACGCGAGAAGTTCCTGAGGGTCGCGGAGGCCCGGCCGGCGGACGCAGGTCGAGGCATCGTGCGGCTCGACCCTGAGGTCATGAAGATCCTCGAGCTCCGCGAGGACGACACGGTCCTCATCGAGGGTTCGAGGAAGACCGCCGCCGCGGTCCGCCGCGGCTACCCGGAGGACGCGAACCGGGGGATCATCCGCATGGACGGGATGCAGCGCCGCAACGCCGGCGTCGGGATCGACGAGAAGGTCGGCATCCACAAGGCGCTCGTCCGCCCGGCGGAGCGCGTGGCCCTCGCGCCGACGGAAGCCGTCCGGATCATGGGCGGCGAACAGTTCATCACGCAGATCCTCCAAGGTCGGCCCGTGACCCGCGGCGACGTGATTACGATCAGCATCATGGGCCGCAAGTTTGACTTCGTCGTGACGTCGTTCTCTCCGACCGCGGACGCCGTCGTCGTCGAGTCGGAGACGGAGGTCAAGCTCGCGGACAAGCCCGCGAAGGAGGAGGAGGCGAAGGTCCCTCGGGTCACGTACGAGGACATCGGCGGGCTCGGGGACGAGGTGCGAAAGGTCCGCGAGATGATTGAACTGCCGCTCCGCCACCCCGAGCTGTTCGAGCGCCTCGGCGTCGAGGCGCCGAAGGGCGTCCTGCTGCACGGTCCGCCGGGAACGGGCAAGACGCTCCTCGCGAAGGCCGTCGCATCGGAGACGAACGCGAATTTCCACGCGATCGGCGGGCCGGAGATCATGTCGAAGTTCTACGGCCAGAGCGAGGAGAACCTCCGTGACGTCTTCAAGCAGGCCGAGGAGAACGCGCCGAGCATCATCTTCATCGACGAGCTCGATTCGATTGCGCCGAAGCGGGACGAGGTCACCGGCGAGGTCGAACGTCGCGTCGTCGCGCAGCTGCTCGCCCTCATGGACGGCCTCCAGGGCCGCGGCAAGGTCGTCGTGATCGGGGCCACGAACCGGCCGAACGCGCTCGACCCCGCCCTGCGCCGACCCGGGCGCTTCGACCGCGAGATCGAGATCGGCATCCCGGATCGCGGTGGGCGGCTCGAGATCCTCCAAATCCACACGCGTGGCATGCCGCTCGCGAAGGACGTCCAGCTCGAGGAACTCGCCGCCATCACCCACGGCTACGCCGGGGCGGACGTCGCCGCCCTCACAAGGGAGGCCGCGATTCGGTCCCTCCGGCGGATTCTGCCGGAGATCGACCTCGAGGTCGACAACGTCCCGCCCGAGGTGCTGAACCGGCTCGAGGTCACGCGGGACGACTTCCTCGAAGCGTACCGGGAGATGGAACCGGCGACGATGCGGGAAGTCCTCATCGAGCAGCCGAACGTGCGCTGGAGCGACATCGGCGGGCTCGAGGAGGCGAAGCAGCAGCTCCGGGAGTCGATCGAGTGGCCCTTGAAGATGAACGCCCTGTTCGCGCATGTCGACGCGCGACCGCCCAGGGGGATCCTCCTGTACGGCCCCCCGGGCACCGGCAAGACGCTCCTCGCGAAGGCCGTCGCCACGGAGTCCGAGGCGAACTTCATCTCCGTGCGCGGGCCGGAGTTCCTCAGCAAGTGGGTGGGGGAGTCCGAGAAGACGGTCCGGGAGACCTTCCGCAAGGCGAAGACGGCGGCTCCGTGCGTGATCTTCTTCGACGAGATCGACGCGATCACGCCCGCGCGGGGGATGAGCGCGGACAGCCAGGTTACGGAGCGTGTGATCTCCCAGATCCTCACGGAGATGGACGGCCTCGAGGAGCTCCACAACGTGACGATCATCGCGGCGACGAACCGCGCGGATCTCGTGGACCCGGCGCTTCTGCGGGCGGGCCGGTTCGACCGCCACATCTTCATCGCTCCGCCGGACCTCGACACGCGCAAGGAGATCCTGAAGATCCATACACGAAAGAAGCCCCTCGCGCCCGACGTCGACCTGGACGACGTCGCGCGGCGCACGGACCGGTACACGGGCGCGGAACTCGCCACGGTCTGCAACGAGGCCGCGATGCTCGCGATCCGGGAGGTCGCGACCCAGTTTCCGACGCTGGACGAGGCGACCCTCACGAAGGTGCGCATCTCACGAAAGCAGTTCGAGGCCGCGCTGAAGAAGGTCCAGCCCCGCTCCGGCGAGTTCGCTACGTACGCGCAGCTCGGCCCGACACGGAACGAGCCCGAAGTCGCGTGAGCGAGTCTCGACGTGAGCAAAGGGTTAAACGGCGGAGCGAGGAATCGCGCGCGATGGCGGCGGCCTCCGCCCCCGGCAAGCTCATCCTCTTCGGGGAGCACGCGGTCGTGTTCGGAGAGCCGGCACTGAGCACCGCGATCGACCTGCGCACGGAAGTGTTCGCCCGTCCGCACGGCACGTGGCTCGCGGACGGGATGGACCTCGACGAGCCGCGGTACCGGTACGTGAAGGGGGCGGCGGCCCGCGCGTGGTCCGGCGGCCCGCTCTGGTTCGAGGTCCGCTCGATGATCCCGGTCGGCTCGGGTCTCGGTTCCTCCGCGGCCGTCACCGTCGCGACGCTCGGGGCGCTCCAATCCCTGCAGGGCCGCTTCGACGCCCCGGAGATCGCGCGGCTTGCGTTCGACGTCGAGCACGAGGTGCAGGGACGCGCAAGCCCGATCGACACGAGCACGGCGACCGCGGGCGGTGGCGTCCTCGTCCGGAAGGAGCCGGGGGACGGACTCCTGTGGACGATCCGACGCGACACCCGTTCGTGGTCCCTCCATCGGTGCGCGCTGCCGGCGGTGACGTTCGTCGTCGGCGACACGGGCATCGCCGCGTCGACGGGACCGCTCGTCGCGGGCGTGAAGGAGCGCGTCGACCGGGACCCGCGGGCGCGATCCGCCGTCGAGGAGATCGGACGAATCACGCTCGAGGGCCTCGCGGCGCTCCGAACGAAGGACCTCACGGAGGCGGGGCGTCTGATGAACCGAAACCACGAACTGCTGAACGCCCTCGGTGTGGGCCACCCCGCCCTGGAAAGGCTCGTCGCCGCCGCGCGTCCCCTCAGCTACGGCGCGAAGCTCACGGGCGCGGGGGGCGGAGGCAGCATGATCGCCCTCACGGACCGGCCGGACGACGTCCTGGGCCGGATCGTGTCCGCGGGAGGGCGCGCGTTCCCCGTGTCGACGAACCCGGAGGGCGTCCGGAGGATCCGATGAGGCGCGTCCGCGCGCACAAGGTGCGCGAGCCCCGAGGCGCCGCCGCGGAGCGCGCGAGGTCCCTCCTCGTCGTCCACGCCTCCGAGCTTCTCACCCTCCGGGGGCCGAGCGGGCCCCGGGTCCGGGAGGACGCCGCCCGGCTCGGCATCGTGGAGGACGGCGCGCTGTACGCGGAGGACGGCCGGACCGTCGACGTCGGCGCGACGAACGAGGTGCTCGCGAGGCACTGGAAGGCCGACCGGACGATCGACGCGACCGGGAAGGTCGTCGTGCCGGGTTTCGTCGACGCGCACACGCACGCGATCTTCGCCGGCTCGAGGGAGCAGGAGGTCGAGTGGAAGGCGGAGGGCCTCTCGTACGAGGACATCGCCGCCCGCGGTGGCGGGATCCTGTACACCGTGCGGGCGACGCGCGACGCGAGCGAGGACGAACTCGCCCGCATGGGCGTCGAGCGGCTCCGCACGATGCGTGGATTCGGCACGACGACGGTCGAGGTGAAGAGCGGGTACGGCCTTCGGACGAAGGACGAGGTCAAGATCCTGCGCGCCGCGGCGAAGGCGGGGGTGCGCGCGGGGCTCGGCGTCGTGCGGACGTTCCTCGGCGCCCACGCCGTTCCGCCGGAGTACGATGGCCGCACGGACGAGTACGTCGACCTGCTCGCGGAAGAGGCCCTCGGCGCGGTCGCGTCCGAGGGGCTCGCCGCGTTCTGCGACGTCTTCGTGGAGCCGGGATACTTCGCGCCGGACCACGCGAGACGCCTCCTGACGAAGGCCCGGGCTCTCGGGCTCGCGCCGAAGCTTCACGCGGACGAACTCTCCGACGGCGGCGGAGCCCGCCTCGCGGCGGAGCTCCGAGCGGTCTCCGCGGACCACCTCCTTCGCACGTCGCCGGACGGACTCGAGGCGATGGTCCGTGAGGGGGTCGTCGGCGTCCTCCTCCCCGCGACGTCCCTCGCGTCGCGGATGCCCTTCGCGGACGGGCGCCGATTCGTCGACGCGGGTCTGCCCGTCGCCCTGGGCACGGACTTCAACCCGAACTGCTGGTGCGAGTCGATGCAACTTGCGATCGCGCTCGCGTGCCATCACAACGGGCTGACGCCGGCGCAGGCGCTCGTCGCGGCGACGATCAACGCCGCGCACGCGGTCGGTCGCGCCGCGGACGTCGGAAGCCTCGAACCGGGGAAGCGCGCGGATTTCGTCGTCCTCGACCTTCCGTCGTTCCGGCATCTCGGCTACCGCCTCGGAGGGAACGCCGCGGAGATCGTCGTGAAGGACGGCCGCGAGGTCGCCGGCCGCGCCTTGACAAAGTGATTTTGTAGCCCTCGCGGTTCGGAGGGCGTCGAAGGGATGCGTTGATCGACAAGCTCGTAGCCGTCGGCATCCTCGTCCTCGTGTACGGGCTCATCGTGAGCGAGCGGGTCCACCGGACGACCGCCGTCCTGTTGGGCGTCGTCCTTCTGCTGGGATCCCGACTCCTGACGGTCGAGGAGGCGGTCCACGCCGTCTCGTGGGAAGCCCTGGGCCTGATTTTCGGTATGTTCATCCTCATCGCCGCCCTGAGCGACTCCGGCTTCTTCCGATGGATCGGGGTCCACGCCCTCCGTGCGGCCCGGTTCCGACCGACGAGGATCTTCTTCCTCTTCTCCGGGCTCGCGGCGTTCCTCGCGGCGTTCATGGACAGCATCACGGTCATGATGTTCATGGCCTCGCTGACCCTCGAGGTCTGTCGGAACCTCGGGCTCCGGCCCGCCCCCTTCCTGATCGGGCAGATCACGTCCGCGAACATCGGAGGCGCGGCCACGATGGTCGGCGACCCGCCCAACGTGATCATCGGGACGTCGCTCAACCTCGGTTTCGTGGACTTCGCGGTGAACACGGGGCCGATCGCTCTCGCGATCTTCGCGGCGAACACGGGCTTCTTCTACGCCTTCCTGCACACGGCCGGCGTGCAGGCTCCCGGCGCGGTGCGTGAGACGGCCGCGGACGGCGGACCCGTCGACCCGTGGTCCGCGGTGCGCGACGTCCGGCTCATGCGGATCGCCCTCGTCGCGTTCGCGTTCACCGTGACGTTGCTCGTCCTGCACCAGCTCCTGGACCTCGTCGTCGTCTTCGCGGCGCTCCTCGGCGCGACGGTCGTGCTCGTTTTCGGAGGCAAGGACATGCCCGAGCTCGTCTCGAAGATTGACTGGCACACGCTCGTGTTCCTCGGTGGACTGTTCGTGATCGTGGGGGGACTCGAGGAGACCGGGGTGCTCCGGGACATCGCAGGCGCCCTGGGCGGCGCCGCGGGAGGCAACACGGCGCTCCTGCTCACCCTGATCCTGTGGCCCGCGGCCCTCCTCTCGCTCGTCGTGGACAACGTCCCGTTCACCGCGGCGATGGTGCCCGTGATCCGGGGCATCGCCGCGGCCCAGGCGGTCCCAGTGCAGCCGCTCGCGTGGTCCCTCGCCCTCGGGGCCGACGTGGGCGGGAACGGGACGCCGATCGGCGCGTCCGCGAACGTCGTCGGCCTCGCGGTCGCCGAAAAGGGCGGCGTCCACGTGTCGTGGCGCCAGTACCTCCGACTCGCCTTGCCCGCCACGCTCATCGCGATCGCCCTCGCGAACCTTTACCTCGTGTTTCGTTACGCGTAACGGGCGTCCTTCCCGTGACGTAAGGGGCTGGCTCGTCCAGCCCGGTCACACGGCCGCGTGCCCCCGCGCGCCCGGGAACGGATCCACGCTAGGAGACCGTCGCGTTTTCGAGCCGGGAGCCGGCCCGCACGGTCATGTCGTCCCCGACGATGCTCGACGCGATCCGGGCTCCCGATTCGATGACGCAGTTGCGGGAGACCACGCTGTCGACGATCTCGGCCCCGACGCCGACCGTGCTTGCCTCGAGGACGATGCTGTTGCGGATCACGACGTCCTGCTGGAGACGCGAGGCTTCGTAGAGGCACGCGTTGTCGACGACCGCGCCGTGTTCGATCTCGACGCTCGGTCCGACGTAGCAAGGTCCGCGCAGGGTGACACCGCTCTGCACGGTCGCGTGGGCGTCGAGGATCAAGGGCCCCTCCGTCCGGAGTCCCTCGCGATGGATCGGACGACCTTCCCGACGAACGATCTCCATGCTCGCCTTCCACAGGTCGTGGGGTTGACCGATGTCCATCCAGACTCCCCGGAGCCGGCTGCCGTAGACCGCGAGCCCCTTCGAGAGGAGGAGCGGGAACACGTCCTTCGCGAAGTCGACGTTCCGGTCCGGCGGCACGAAGTCGAGGACATCGGGCTCGAGGACGTAGATCCCCGCGTTGACGAGGTGCGAGAACGTCTCGTCCTTCGTCGGCTTCTCCTTGAACTTGCGGATCCGGTCGTCCGCGTCGAGCCCGACGATGCCGTATTGGGTCGGGTCCTCGACCTCCGTGAGGGCGATCGTCGCGAGCCCTCCTTTCCGCCGATGGAACTCGAGCAGGGCGCGGAAGTCGACGTCGGCGAGGATGTCCCCCATCGCGACGACGAACGTGTCGTCGATGAAGTTGCCGACGCGCCGGACGGCCCCCGCCGTCCCCGCGGGCGTCTCCTCGAAGCTGTACAGGATCGAGGCGTTGTAGTCCGGCCCGTCACCGATGCTCCGGATCAGGGTGTCGCTCAGGTACGCCGTCGTGATCACGATCTCGTGGAACCCGGACGTCACGAGGGACCGAATCACGTAGTCGATGCACGGGCGGCCGGCGACCGGCATGAGGGGCTTCGGCCGCTTGTACGTGAGCGGCTTGAGGCGAGCGCCTTCCCCGCCCGCCAAGACGACCGCTTTCATCGGCCGATCTCCACCCGCCCCTTCTGGAGGAGCGACCGGAACGCGGCGTCCGCGGACTCCTCGAGTTTCTCTTCGTCGTACAGGGCGCGGCGCGCGGCGCGGTTTTGCGCCCGCAGGAGGTCCCGCGACTCCCGGGCCTCCGCCCGACGCGCCTCCCGGCTCGCGAGGACCTTCTCGCGCATCTCGACGACCTTTGCGTGGATCTCGTCCGCCTTCTCCCGCGCCTCGAGGTACGCCTCGTGGTGCTTGTCCCCCTCCGCCGCGAGGGTTTTCAGGGTCTGCAGGAGCTCGTCGAGGCCCCCGTCGAGTTGGCGGGCGGCCTCGCTCGCCTCCGCGGCGGCCTTGTGTTCCCGGTCCGCGACCGCGAACAGGTCCGTGATCGTCGCGTCGAGGTCCTTGACCTCCTTGGCAAGTTTCTCTTCGTCGGCCTTGAGGGATTCGAGATCCTTGAGACGCTGCATCTTCGCCTTGAGGCCCTCGAGGAGGCGGTTCTCCTCGCGGAGCGTCAGGGTCGCCGTCTGCTGTCGCATCTCCATCTCCGAGATCTGCCGCTTGACGAGCCGGAACTCCTCTCCGGCGGACGTCCGACCGCGGGCGCGGAGCTTCCGCTTGAGCTCGATCAGCTCCTTCGCCTTCCGCTGGAAGTCGTCCCGCTTCTCGCGATGGGCCCGGGCCTGGCCGATGAGACCGGAACGCCGGCCCTTCAGCTCGCGGAACACCGAAGCGACCTCGCGCTTCTTCTCGTGGACGAGGTCTCGTTCCTGCCGGAGGACGTTCGCCTCCTCGTTCAGGGTGCCCCGCCTCTCGACGAGGCTCTGGAGCTTGATCTCCGCTTGCTCGAGTTCAGAAAGGCTCTTCCTTCGGACCAAGGGCTCCCCCGAGAAGGCAAACGACGGCTATGGACCGATTAGGATTAAGCTTTCGCTCTCAGCATCGAGTCCACGAGCGACGCGATGTCCTCCGGACGGAGTTCCTCGATGCGCCGCCGACGGAACGGGAGGGCCGGCAGCACCCGCTCGACGGAGCCGACGCGAGGTTCGAAGGAGGCCCACGCGAGTCGCAAGCCGTTCTCGATCGTCTTCCGCCGCTGCCCGAACAACGCCGCCACGACGTCGTCATACAGCACGGGGTCCGGCACGTCGAAGGGCGGGGGACGCCGCCGAAGCCGGACGATCGTCGAGTCGATGCGGGGCTGCGGGCGGAAGGCGTTCCGAGGGACACGCTCGAGGATCTCGCACGCCGCACGGCGGTACACCCCGACGGTCAGGCGCGAATAGTCCGGCGTCCCGGGCCGTGCGACCATCCGGTTCGCGAACTCCCGCTGGTACATGAGGACCGCGCGGTCGAACGGCTGGTCGAGCAGCTTGAACGTGACGGGGGATGAGATCCGGTACGGAAGGTTCGAGACCATCGCATCGAACGAAGGCCAGTCGACCTCCAGGGCGTCCCCGTGGACGATCTCGGCCTCGGGCACGGCGTCGCGCAGGTAGCCGACGAGCCGCCGGTCCGCCTCGATCGCGACGACCCGCTTCGCGACGCTCGCGAGGCGTGCGGTCAGGATGCCGAGTCCGGGCCCGATCTCGAGGACGGCGTCCGTCCGTCCGACGTGGGCGTGCGCGACCTGTCGCTCGGCGACGCGCGCGTCGACGAGAAAGTGCTGGCCGAGGGATCGACGGGGCCTCATCCCGGACCGGGTGAAGAGGCGCCGGACCGCGTTGGGGTCCACGGGACAGGCACGGGGCGGGCCCGATTTATCCTTGTCTCCGACGCCTCACAGTGTCATGCTGATCGCACGGCGGTCCACGGGTCCGTCCTCGGGTCCGAGGATCGCGACGATCGTGTACGTCCCCGGCCCGAGGCGTTCGATCCGGTACGCGAACGACTGCCACGACCCGCCGGACGGAAGGTAGACGCGGTCCACCGCGCGGAAGACCTCCACGCCCGCCGCGTCCACGACGCTCGTCGTGAGGAGGTCCTCGATGACGTAGGTCAGGAAGTCTTCGCCCCGCCGCACGTCGACGACGACCTCGACCCCCGACGCGTCGATCGCGGCGACGCGCAGGGATTCGATCCAGTAGGATGTGCGATTCGACGCAGCGTCCTCGAACTCCGTGTGCCGGTACGCCTTCGTGAGATACGTCGTCTCGGGGTCGATGCCGCCCGCGGCTGGCGTGATTGACAGACGGGCCACGTAGGGGCCGTCGACGCCGCTCGCGAAGATGTCCGTGCCGGAGAACGCCCAATCCGTCCACGCGACGCCAACCGGGAGCCACGCCTGGGCATCGAACGTCCCGATGTAGGCCGTCCCATCCTCGGACAGGAGCGATCCGCGGAGATCGAAGCCCGCCGCCACGAACACCTCCACCTCGGCGCGGACGACGAGGGCCTCGTAACGCAAGTCGCCGTCGTAGTCGACGGTCGATTCCTCGAAGAGACCCGTGTAGCGCAGGAGCTCCGGGGTGTCGTCGAACCCGGCGGCGGCCCACGCGGATGTCGTCCCGCACAGCATCTCCGGGAACATGACGACGGGGTGGCTCGACGTCTCGAAAGTGCGGTTCATCGACCCGTCGCCGTAGATCACCGCGCCGGGATACAAGGTAATCTGGAAGTCCCACGGGCCGTCGATCGCCGCCGCGCGGATCGCATCGCCCCGGAACCGCAGGGTCACGTTCGTGTCACCCGTGTCGAGGCGGACGTCCCGGTACGCGTACGCCACGGACCGGAAGCCGTACTCGTTCGTCGGGTCGGCGCGCTCCATGAGCGCGCCGTTCAGCGTGTACGCGCCCGGCGTCGTCACGCGGACGCCCGCGCGGATCTCGAAGAGGTCGTACAGGCCGTCGTCGTCCACGTGGAGCGCCTCGTCCGCAAAGACGCCCGTGAAGGACACGGGCCGGAACGGCTCCTCAAAGTCCGCGGCTCGGTAGAGGCCCGTCACGTAGGACCACGATACGGACGGGGGCAGGGGACCCGGCAGAATCCCGTTGTCGTAGTAGACGACCCCGCCACCGAGCGACAGGGTCGCCTCGACGCGGAACGACCCGTCGACGCCCGCGCGGAAAATGTCCGTCCCGGCGAACGCGAGCCGCACGGACTGCGATCCGGGCTCGAAGAAGTACCGCTCGTACACGTAGGCGATGGGCCACGCCGGCTCCGGAGGCGTCTCGAACGTCCCGATTCCGGGCCAGGGAAGGAGCGGCTCCGGGCGCGGGTAGGAGGCCGTCGCACAGGGACCGCCCGTCGGCATCGTCGGCGAGAGGAGCGTCGCCGAGACGTCCCAGAGGCCGGCTTCCGGCAGGTCGACGGATGCGGTCACGAGAAGCCATTCGTACCGGCCGTTGCCGTTCGTGTCGAGACCCATGTCCGACCCGTCGCCCGCGGGGCCCGGGGCCGTGAAAAGGCCGACCGTAAGGGCCGCGCCCCCCGAGAGAATCGCTACGGAGATCAGGAGAACCGTCGTGCGTGCCGTGTCGAGCATCGTCCCACCGTCGAGGAGGCAGGATGCTGCGTGGTCATAAACCTCGACATAACGTTCGGCCCGTACCGAACGATACCCCCTCCCCGGACGAGGGACGGCGTCGAACCGCTAGAGGCGCCGAACCCTTATTATCAGAAGGCGGCATGCGCACCCGTGCCCGACCCGGCCGTCGGACCCCTCCAGGAGGCGCCCCTCCAATGCCTCGCGGTCGGGGTCGTGATCGGCGTCCTCGTCCTCGTCCTCGTGGTCCTCCTCGCATACCAGCGCTACGTCGCGGGGAAGAAGCCCGTCCAGCACCTGTGCGAGTACTGCGGCCACATGGTGACGGCCGTGAGCGACTGCCACCACGCGGCCGTGCGCGAGCGGTTCCTCCATGGCGTCTGCATGGAGTGCCGGAAGGAGTGCCGGCTCGTGTGCGCGCGGTGCAAGAACCCCCTGTGAGCCCGTTCACCCGCCCACCCATTCGACGACGGTCGATTCACCCTGCCCGACGCCGACGCAAAGGGTCGCGAGACCGTAGAACGGCCTCGCGCGGGTCGCGCGGCGTCGCATCTCGTGGACGTGGATGCACACGATCCGGGCGCCGGAACAGCCGAGCGGGTGGCCATTGGCCTGCGGACCGCCCCGACAACGGCTTCGGGCATCTCGCGCCACCTCGTTGCAGGATGGACGCGACGCATTCGGGGTGTGCCCGCGCGTTCAGGAACCTTTATGGACCGAGGGCGGATGGGCGCGTTCCGTGCGCGCCGCCGAGCGCCCGTGCGGATCGTTCGCCCGGGGCGACCTCGCCGTCGGCTGCCAGCAGTGCACGGAGGGAGCCAAGATGGTCCTCTTCGTGACGGGACTCTGCTCGTTCCACTGTTTCTACTGCCCCGTGTCGGACGACCGGATGTACAAGGACGTCGTCTTCGCGGACGAGAAACGTGTCACGTCGGATGACGACGTCCTCGAGGAGGCCCGGGCCGTCCGCGCGAAAGGTGTCGGCATCACGGGGGGCGACCCGCTCGACGCCGTCGAGCGGACGTGCCACTACCTGCGCCTGCTGAAGGGGGCGTTCGGGCCGGGGTTCCACGCGCACCTGTACACGATGTCGACGGACGAGGACAAGATCCGCATGCTCGCGGAGGCAGGCCTCGACGAGATCCGGTTCCACGTGCCGCCGGGGCTGTGGTCCCACGCGGAGAAGGGTGGCTTCGCCGCCGCCGCGCGCCTCGCCCGATCGCTCGGCGTGAGCGTCGGCATCGAGGTGCCCCTCATTCCGGACCGCGAGGCGGACCTCCTTCGTCTCGTCGATTGGGCGGAGGCGGAGGGCCTCGCGTTCGTGAACCTCAACGAGATGGAGTTCTCCGACGCGAACTACGCGCGCATGCGGAGGCAGGGGTACGCGACGAAGGACGAGCTGTCCCACGGCGTACAGGGTGCGGACGATGTCGCACGACGCCTCCTTCGGAGGCCCGGGAGGATTTCGATCAACTACTGCACGGCGGGCTACAAGGACGGCTGGCAGCTCCGCGCGAGGATCAAGCGACGGGCCGAAACCGTCGCGCAGCCCTGGGACGTCGTCACGGAGGACGGCACGCTGCTCAAGGGGATCGTCGAGGGGCCGGACCTCGAGGCCGTGCGCCGCGAGCTCGAGCGGACGTACCGCGTGCCCCCGGACCTCATGGGCGTCGACGGAACGAGGCTCGCGGTCGCGCCATGGGTCCTCGAGGAGATCGCGGGCCGGCTCGGGCGCCCCTGCTTCCTCGTCGAGGAGTACCCGACCGCGGACGGCCTCGAGGTGGAGCGGGTCCGCCTCCGGTGAGCGCGCACGAGACGCAGGCGCACGGGACGCCCCTCACGTGGCGGGTCCACGCATCGACGTGGGCCTCGACGGCCTCCCCGCCCTCCGCGGGAACGAGGCGGACCGTTGCGCAGGGGACGAGGAGGGCGCGCACGGAGCAGAGCGTCGCCGTGGCGTGGGGATCGAACCGTTCGACGGCCTCCGCCAGGCGTCGGTCGCGCTCCGCCCCGATCGCACGGAGGAGTCCGGGACTCGGGTCCGGCGACGCCTCGCGGATCTCCGCAAGGGTGCGGTCGAAGTAGCGGAGCACGCGGCCCACCTCCTCGTCGAGGAGGGCGAGGGACGTTCGACGGAACGACTCCCCCTCCGACTGCGTCGCCTCCCGCAGCCGCTTCATGGCGCGCCCGTAGGCGGCCTCGCGGTCCGGAAATCCCTCGGAGACGGTCGCGGGAGACGCCTCGGCGTCCCACAAGGAGGGTTCCACGGACCACGCGTCTTCGCCCTCCGCGGGGGTCACGATCCCCCACAGCCGCTCTCGCTTCTCGTCGGACAGGAACGTGACGCGGAAGACGAAGAGCAGGAGGAGTCGCTCGGTCGGTTCCGTGACGTCGACGATCCGCCGGTCGGGGGTGCCGCCGAGCGACGCGATCGCGGCATCCCGGGCCCACCCGCGGGACGGCGTCGCGACCCGCCCGACGTCCCATCGGCCGTGAGCCGTCGCGACGGTCAGCATGCGCTCGAGGAGGTAGCTGCCGGGACCCACGGCCTCCGCACCGAACCGCCCCGCGAGCGCCGGATCGAACGCCAAGCAGAAGCGTGTCTCGACGCCGAGGTCCGCCGCGAGGCCGTCCGGTGCGGACACCCAGGCGAGGCCTCCCTCCTCGCGGATCGCCGCGCCGGCGTCCCGTAGGAACCCCAGGACGAACGGCCGGATTGCGTCCGTGTCCGTCACGTGGCCGCCTCCCCCGCGGGCGCATCGAGGACGGCCTCCGTGAGGTCCGTCGCGCCACGGTACCTCGCGCGCGCGGCGACGAGGGCGTCGCCCAAGCGGTCCAGGGCGGCACGGCGCGCCTCCGCCTCCCGCAGGGTCCAGATGTCCATGAGGATCTCCTCGAAGGGCCGCGCGTCGTCCAGATTCCCGAGGATCAGGTCGAGTTCGCCGACGACGACCTCGAAGAGATGGATCTTGCGATCGAGCAGCTCGATGAGGTACTCCTCGACCGTGTCCCGCGCCCAGACGTTCACGACATGCACCTCGCGGTCCTGTCCGAGGCGGTGCACGCGACCGATCCGCTGCTCAATCCGGAGCGGGTTCCACGGGAGGTCGTAGTTCACGAGCGTGCGCGCGAACTGGAGGTTCCGTCCCTCGCCGCCCGCCTCCGTGCTGAGGAACACCCGGCGATCGGCGCGGAACGCGCGGACGGCGTCCTCCTTCTGGCCGCGCGAAAGGCCGCCGTGGTACGACGCGACGGAGATGCCGTCCGCCTCGATCACGGACCGCAGGTAGTCGAGCGTCGGGATGTACTGTGTGAAGACGAGCACCTTCTCGTCCGTGGCGCCCAGGAACTCGCGGAGCCGGTCGGCCTTCACACTGCCCCGGACCGCGAGGGCGGCCTCGGCCAGGAGCGCGAGCCGTTCCCGCTCCGCGGGGCCGAACGCGTCGCTCCCTCGCATCCGCGCGAGCGTGCGCGCGGCGGCGAAACTGCTGCTCCCGATCTCCCGCTGCAGCACGATCAGCGTCATCCGTGCGAACCACGGGAGGCGCCCCGATCCGGACGCGAACGCGTCGCGGACGAACGCCGTGACGTCGTCGTAGAGGCGCCGCTCGGGGGGCGAGAGGCGGACCGCAACGGAGTGGACGCGCCGCGGCGGGAGGGCGAGCTCGACCCCGCGGCGGTTGCGCACGATCACGTCCCGGAGCCGCCCGCGCAGCTCACCGACCCGGGCCGCGCGACGGCGGTCCGCCGTCGCGACGTAGCGCTCGAGGAAGCCGTCGTACGTCGACAGCTGGCCGGGCTTCAGCAGGCTGACGAGATTGAACAGCTCGTCCAGGTTGTTCTGGACGGGTGTCGCGGTCAGGAGGAGCATGTACTTCTTCCGCAGGCCCGCGACGAAGCGCCAATTCTGGCTCTCCCGGTTCTTGAGCCGGTGGGCCTCGTCGACGATCACGAGGTCCCAGCGGACGTCCTGGGCCGCGGATCGGTGGGGAGTCCGCTTCGCGGTGTCCAGCGACGCGATCAGGTAGGGACGGCCCGACCAGTCGTCCACGCTCCGGAGCATCTCGAAACGGATCCCGAACTTCTCGCCGAGTTCCTCCCGCCACTGGCTCCCCAGCGCGGGCGGCGGCAGGACGAGGACCCTCCGCACGAGGCCGCGGAGGATGTACTCCTTGAGGATCAGCCCCGCCTCGATCGTCTTGCCCATGCCGACCTCGTCCGCGAGGATCGCGCGCCCGCGCATGTCCCGAAGGACGCGGAGCGTCGCCCGTTCCTGGTGCTCGTAGCGGGCGACCCCCCGGAGGGACGGCCAGCTCAGGAGCCGGTCGAAGCCTACTACGAGGGACAGGCGATGCGCCGCGAGGTTCAGCCGCCAGGCCTCCGCGCCGTCGCCCCCGCGAGTCGCGGCTTCCGCAAGCCAGGAGACGTCCTCGGAGGTCGAGAGCGGCAGGGAGACTTCCGGGGAGGAGGCGGTCTCCTCCGGCCATCGGCGCATACGTCCTCCGACCGCGGCGTGGGGGTCCGTGCATCGACCACCCTCGGTATAATCGTTTGTCGAAGGCTCACGCCTTCGCGGATTCGACGACGACCGCCGTGCCGGTCGCGGCGACCATCAGGATGGATCCGATCGCTTCGTCGTCCATTGCCACGCCGACGACCGCGTTCGCGCCCCAGTGCTGGGCTCGCGCGGCCATCTCCGTGATCGCCGCATGGCGGGCTCGTTGGATCTCGACCTCCCATTCCGTCACGCGCTCCCCCGTGAGGTTCTTGATCCCCGCGACGATGTCGGAGCCGAGCCCGACGCCCAGGATGGACTCCCCGGCGACGATGCCGATGTACCGGACGATCCGATGGCCCTCGAGGGTCGGTGTCGTGACAACGAAAACGGAAGGCGGAGTCGCCACGTCCGACGCATGCCGGCACGCCGGGTTAAAGGTTCGGCGGGAAGACCGTCAGGCGACGCTCACGCTCTGGATCAGGTGGTGCCTCGCAATGAGGTCCCGCGACACGCGAAGGTTGCGCCCTTCTTTCCCGATCGCGCGGCCCTTCTTCGAGGCGTCCACGGTGACCGTCGCGTGGGTCACGTCCCCCCGCTGCTCGATGTCGACCTTCTTGACGTCGTAGTTGCGGAAGACGTTCGCGACGAACTTCTCCGGCTGGTCCGAATACTCGACGACATGGATGTCCTTGTTCATGAGCCGCTTGAGCTTCGCCGCGTGCTCCCCCTTCTTCCCGATCGCCTTGCCGATGTCGCCTTCCTTGACGACGAAGATCAGCTTGTCGGCCGCGTCGACGCAGTCCACGACCGTCGTCCGCGTGACGTCCTGGAACAGGGCGACGTACTGCATCGTCTGCTCGTCGAACGTCACTTCGGCCATGCGGCACCTACAGGCTCAGGATGTTCGACTCCCCGGGGCTCAGGACCGCCACGGCGGCGACGGAGAACGGCACGCCGCACGCGGCGCCGAGCTCGACGTTCGTCCCCGAGAACCGGTGGACTCGGACGTCGCCCAGGGCTCCCAGCGAGTCCGGGCAGTTCGACGCGAGGACGACGAGCTTCGCGGCCTTCGATCGGAGGGCCCTCCGGACTTCGCGCATGCCCAACCGGACGTCCCCCGTCTCCGTGGCGACCTTGAGGGCCCGCGCGACGTCGATCACACGACGGCCTCCTCCGTGGAGGTCGGGGACACCGCGGGCCTCGCGGGCGTTTTCGCCTTCGGCAGTCGGGACGGCGGCTTGTAGACGAGGTTCACGGCGCCCGTGCCGAGGGTGACGGGCTGCCCGACGATGACGTTCTCCGCCACGCCGTCGAGGTAGTCGACCTCCCCCTGGATCGCCGCGCGGAGCAGGTGGTGGGCCGTGATCTCGAACGCCGCCCGAGCGAGGACGGACGACTTGCGGCCCGAGATGCCGTGGCGGCCGATCGCCTTGACGTCCCCGTCGTTCGTCATCATATCGGACACGAGCATGATGTGCCGGATGTCGACCGTGAGCCCTTGCTCCTGGAGGGTGTTGTATGCCTCGTTCACGATCGCGTTTCGGGCGGCCTCGATCCCCAGGACCTCGTAGATCTCCTGGATCGAGTTCGTCGTCGTCTTCGAGGCGTCGACGTAGGCCAGCTCGAGGATCTTCGAGAGGTTCGAGCCCTCCGTGTAGATCACGTAGCCGTCCCCGCGCTTTCGGATGATCGCCCGCTGGATCCCGTCGATCCCTTTGATCTTCGTCGTCCGGATCTGCTCGACGAGGCGCTGCAGCTTCTTGTAGGACGGCTCACCCGCTTCGACGACGATCGCCTTGACCTTCTTCTCCGTCGAGCCGACGGAGCGCTTGACCTCCTCGATCGTGCCGACCTTCTTCATCCGCTCGTCGAGCTCGGACCACGTGACGCCGCGGGACTTCATGCGGTGGTCGTCCGGGAACGCGAGGACCCGCATGTGCTCCAGGTCCGTCTCGATCTCCGCGACGTCGTCGAGGGTCGTGACCTCGATCTCCGTCGCGATCTTGCGCATCTTCTCAAGGTCGCCGTGGCCCGACTTCACGTGGATCTCCATGATGGGCGTGGACGGGACGCGACGCGCGTCGACGATCTCGATGAGACGGGGCAGACCGAGCGTGACGTTCATCTCCGCGACGCCGGCGTAGTGGAACGTCCGCATCGTGTTGTGGGTCACGACGCCCTCCGCGGTCGTGAACGTCTCGAGACCGGGAACGGAGAGGTCGTACACGGGCTCCGCGGGAGGATCGACGCGTTCGATCTCCAGGACCTCGTCCCACAGGACATCCTCGTCGAGGAGCGCACGCAGGATGCGGAGCTCCTCGCGGAGGTCGACGCCTCGCTCCGACGCCTGCGTTTCGAACCACGACACGTAGCGGGCGAGGGTCGCCCGGCCAATCCTCTGCCGACGGGTGAAGTTGTTCACCCGTCCGGTCGGAACGCCGACGCGGCGTGCGACGTCATGGAGGATCCGACCGAAGCCGGACACCATGTCTAGGGCGTCATACGTCCATCGTGAAGCCCGTTCCACGCACAGATGATCGAGGAGGGCGCGCTTCTCCTCCGATTCGAGGCCGACCGCATCGCGGAACCGAGCTGCGAATCGACGGGGAATCCAGAGCGTCGCCTGCGCACCCTGCCTTCCCTTGCTTGCCAGGATGCCGAAGCGCGCGAGGAGGAGGACGATCCCGTCGATGAGCTCCCTGGAATTCGAACTGGCGCGAATCGCGCCCCGTGCGACCGTGACGTTCCCATCTCCCTCGAAATACGCCCGCAGGAGCGCGGCCGCGAACGCGTCGCTCGCGCCGAACGCGAAGTCGGGAACACGCTTGTCCGCGGACCCAGACCCCGCCACGTTCCGGAGGAACCGCGCAAGGAGGACGGATCGGAGGTGGAGGTCCCGGCCGTGGCCGAAACCGCGGTCGTTCGCATACTCCCGGTAGGAGATGCGGTAGCGGTCCGCTGCGGCCCGCGTCCTTCGGAGGAACGCCGCGTCGACGTTCGCGCTGTTCACGTAGTACCGGGCCGCCCAACCCTCGGACAGGTACGCGCCGACGAGCCACCCGAGCGAGGCGTCGAGCGGGACGCGTTCCGGCATCCGCACACGGCCGTGGACCTGGCGCGGGTAGACGAAACCGTCGTCTATCGTGGACTCCGTGCGCCCCCCGAGGTGGCGGCGGAGCATGTCAAAGCCGACCGGGACGACAAAGTCCCGCCCGTAGCCCCCGCGCCACGCCGGCCCGAGGGCACGCGCCTTCGCCAGCTCGGTGCCGTACCAGTACGCCTGCTTTGGCAGGAACTCCTCTAGGTCGAGCGCCGCATGCGGCGATTCGACGGGCCAGCGGAGGACGACCGGGATGCGGTCACCGCGCCGCAGCGCGCTGCCGAGGACAGGGACAATTCGGCCTTCGCGGCGCATCACGAACGAGTGATTGGCGGTCGCGGTGATCTCCCGCCCGGAACGCGTCCGCGCCCGCAGCAGCCGTTCGTCGCAGGCGTGTCGGCTCGCCCCGCGGACCGCCTTCCAGGCAATCTTGCCTTCCGGTGTGAGGCTCGGGACATCGATTCCGTCCGTCGATGGGACGGCGCACCACTCCGTCGCGCCCTCGCGCTCGACGGGAAGGCGCGCCATGAGACCGTCGACGAGCTCTCCCACCCGGACGATTCGGATTCGACCGCGCTCCCGAACGAGGAGCCGCTCGCCATACGGCAGGCTCATCTGGGTGCCCGGCTCGCCGATCGACTGTGCGGACACGATCCCCGCGGACTCGTTCGGGTCGATCGCGTGCTTCGCGTACTTCGCGCACACCTTCTCGAGGAGCTCGTGGAGTCGCCTCTTCGTCAGCTTGAGGCCTTCGATCTTGCGCGCGAGCTCCTTCACGACGGCGCGCGGCAGGTAGCGGCCGATCTCCTTGAGGCCTTCCATGACCTCCTGCTCGCCGGACGACAGGCCCGGGGCCTTCGTCGGTAGCTTGATCGGTACCTCGGGTTCGGCTTCTCGTTCCGCGGGCGCGGGGGGTCCCTTGCGCCTCGGCGCGGGCCTCGCCTTCGGCTTTCTCGCCTCCGGCGCGGGCGCGGGGGCCGTGATCTTCTTGAGGACCTTGACGGCCTCCTTCTCCGCGAGGAACTTGCGGAGGCGCTCGGGCTTGGAGCGGCCAAGGATCTCGAGGGTGAAGCCGGCGTCCGCGAGGATCTCCGCGGTCTTCTTCGAGATTCCGCGGTTCCGGAGCGCCTGGATCGTCGCCGCGCGCGCCATGGTCATTCCTCCGGAGCGGGTTCCTCCTCCTCGGTCTCGACTTCCTCTTCCGTGATCTCGACGTACATGTCCTTTTCCGTGAGCCCGTACGACGCCATCTCCTGCTCCCGCAGGCGCTCCTTCCACGAGGGTTCCTCCCCGAGGACCTCCTGGAGGATGTCGTCGATGTCGACCGCGTGACCCTGCACGCTCCGGGACGGGTCGACGCCGTCCTCGCCGAAGCGGAACTGGATGATTGTGTTCGCGGTGTTGCGGACCGTGCCGTCCTCCTTGACCTTGAGATCCTCGAGGGCGTTGATAAGCCGCCGCTGCATGTAGCCCGAGCGGGACGTGCGAACGGCCGTGTCGACGAGGCCCTCGCGTCCGCCCATCGCGTGGAAGAAGTACTCCGTCGGATGGAGCCCCGACTTGTACGACGCCTTCACGAATCCCTTCGCCTCCGCGCCGAGGTCGCCCTTCCGGAAGTGCGGCAGGGTGCGGTTCCAGTAGCCCCGGCTCAGCCGCTCCCCGCGGACGGCCTGCTGGCCGATGCAGCCCGCCATCTGGGACAGGTTCAGCATCGAGCCGCGCGCCCCCGAGCGGGCCATGATGACGGCGCTGTTGTTGATCCCGAGATGCTTGCCCGCGATCTGACCGGCCTGGTCACGCGCGCGACCGAGCACCTTCATCGCCTCGACCTCGAGGGTCTCCTCGAGGGACCGTCCGGGCATCTGTTCGAGCTCCCCGCGCTTGTACGCCTCGACGAGGCCCTCGACCTTCTCGACGGCGGTCCTCAGCACGTCCGCGATCTGCTTCTTCGCCTCGTCGGGGATGTCCTCGTCGTCGATCCCCGTCGTGAAGCCGCGGACCATGATCGCCCCGATCGCGAGCTTCGTCGCCCGGTCGATGAACTCCCGCGCCGCGTCGGCGCCGTAGTCACGGGCGATCTTGTCGAGGATCTTCCCCTTGAACGCGCCGACCGCGTTCTCGTCGATCGTGCCCGCCGAGATGACGCCGTCCTTGATCACGACGAGGGAGTCCTCCTCGCGGAGGTCCTTGAGGTTCACCTCGCCCTTCGGGGCGATCGACGACTTGAACGTCATGCTCAGGTCCTTCGGCAGGATCATCGAGAACAGCTGCTTCCCCGTCCAAAGCTCCTCTCCGCCCTTCTTGATCTCCGGGGGAGGCACCTCGCGGACGTCGATCTTGCTCAGGATGTACGTGACCTCCTCCCGCGTGAAGCGGCTGTCCTTGTACGTGAGCAGGAAGGAACCCGTGATGTGATCGTGGATGCCGCCGATCACGGGGCCTCCGAACCGCGGGGACAGGATGTGCTCCTGGACCCGCATGAGGACGCGCGCCTCTGCGCGGGCCTCCTCGCTCTGGAGGACGTGGAGGTTCATCTCGTCCCCGTCGAAGTCAGCATTATAAGGGGGGCACACGGCCAGATTGAATCGGAACGTCTTGTGGGGCATCACGCGGACCTCGTGGGCCATCATCGACATGCGGTGCAGGGACGGTTGCCGGTTGAACAAGACGATGTCCCCGTCGACGAGCTGACGCTCGACCGTGTACCCGACCTCGACGGCCTCCGCGACGACCTCCGCGTTCTTGTCCGTCACGCGGATCCGCCGGCCGTCCGGCCGGATCACGTAGTTCACCCCAGCGAGGTACTCCCCGAACGGCCCGAACGGCGTCGGGCCCCGCTTGACCCACAGCTTCACGATGTCCAGGTTGTACGCTTGGACGTGGACGGGCACGGTGAGTTCGCGCGCGGCCTCGACGGGCACCCCGACCTCGTTGATCGAGAGGACCGGATCGGGCGAGATCACCGTACGCGCGCTGAAGTTCACGCGCTTCCCAGAGAGATTCGAGCGGAACCGGCCCTCCTTGCCCTTGAGCCGTTGGACGAGCGTCTTGAGCGGCCGGCCCGAGCGATGACGCGCGGGCGGAATGCCCGACGTCTGGTTGTCGAAGTACGTCGTGATGTGGTACTGCAGCAGCTCCCACAGATCCTCGACAATCAGCTGCGGCGCCCCCGCGTCCCGGTTCTCCCGGAGCCGCTGATTGATCCGCAGGACGTCGACGAGCTTGTGCGTGAGGTCGTCCTCGGACCGGTCGCCCGACTCGAGCGTGATCGACGGGCGCACGGTCACGGGCGGCACGAGAAGGGCCGTGAGGATCATCCACTCCGGCCGCGCGACTTCGGGATTGATCCCGAGGACGCGGAGGTCCTCGTTCGGGATGCGCTCGAGCCGCTCCCGGACCTCCTTCGGGGTGAGCTTGTGCCCGTCCTCCCGGAACGTCGTCGGTTTGTCGAGGGTGATCTTGCCTTGCTCCTCGCCGCAGTGGGGACAGCGCTGGCGCTTCGTCGCCTCCCTCGCCGTCTCCTTGGAGACGAGGCCCACCTCCGCGAGGTCCCCGCCGAGCTCCTCGACCTGCTCCATCTCCGCCATGTACTCCATCGCCTGCTGGCGCGTCAGCAGGAGGCGTCCGCACCGACGGCACGTGGCCTGGAGGAGCTTCTTGATGTCCTTCACGTACCCAACGTGGATCACCGGCATCGCGAGGTCGATGTGGCCGAAGTGGCCGGGGCAGTCGTCGACCTTGCCCCCGCAGGTCTTGCACCGGAGGCCGGGCTCGATCACCCCGAGGTGGGAGTCCATGAGCCCCATGTCGATCGGGAAGCCGTCGTCGTCGTACGTGTCCGCCGTGATGATCTTCGTCGCGGACATGCGGCGCACCTCGTCCGGGCTCAGGAGGGCGAACTTGATCGCATGGATGCGTTTCGTCACGCCCCGCATCGACATCATTTGAGGTCCTCCAGCTGAAGGCGCATCGCGACGCCGAGCGACAGGAGCTCATCGAGGAGCAGCTTGAACGCGTACGAGGTCTGGACGGGGTAGATTTTCGAGGTGTTCTCGCAGACGGGACAGCGCAGGTTCCCCTTGCGATCCTTGATCGCGAAGTGGCCGCAGTCCTGGTTTCCGCACACATACTGGATCGTCCCGTCGGACTCGTCGAGGAGGCGGTCCTTGATCACCATCGCGGCACCGTGGCCGATCAGGCAGTCGCGCTCCATCTCGCCGAAGCGGAGGCCGCCCTGGCGGGACCGACCTTCCGTCGGCTGGCGCGTGAGGATTTGCACGGGCCCTCGCGAGCGGACGTGGAGCTTCCCCGAGACCATGTGGTGGAGCTTCTGGTAGTAAATCACGCCGATGAAGATCTCCGCGGGGATCATCTGGCCCGTCCGCCCGTCGTACAGGACCTCCTTGCCGTTCGAGCGGAAGCCAGCGGCCTCGAGGGCCTTGCGCATGGACTCCTCCCGCTCCCCGCTGAAGGGCGTGCCGTCGATGAACCGTCCCTCCATCGAGGCGACCTTGCCGCCGATCTGCTCGAGGACGTGGGCGACCGTCATCCGGGACGGGATCGCGTGGGGGTTGATGATCAGGTCCGGGATGATCCCCTGGGCGGTGAAGGGCATGTCCTCCTGGGGCGCGATGAGCCCGATGACGCCCTTCTGACCGTGACGCGACGCGAACTTGTCGCCGAGCTCGGGGACGCGGAGGTCGCGCACCTTGACCTTCGCGAGCTTCGAGCCGTTCTCGCTCTCCGTGAGCATGACGGAGTCGACCCAGCCCGCCTCGCCGTGGCGCACCGTGATGGACGTCTCCCGCCGCTTCTGAGGCGTGAGGAAGTCCGTCTCTTCCTCGAGGAAGCGCGGAGGACTCGTCTTTCCGATCAGGACGTCGCCGCCCGTGACCAGCACCTCGGGCGACATGAGCCCGTCGTCCGGCGTCAGATTCGCGTACGACAGGTCCGCACGCGCCCCCCGGACGTCGGGGGAGGGGATCTCGAAGTGGTCCTCCTGACCGCCGGGGTACCGGCGCTCCTCCGCGCGGTACGTCCGCATGAACGACGAGCGGCCGAGGCCTCGGTCGATCGAGGCCTTGTTCATCACGATTGCGTCCTCCATGTTGTAGCCGTGGTACGACATCACGGCGACGACGAAGTTCTGTCCGGCGGGGCGCTCGTTGAACGAGACGTACGGCATCGAGGCCGTCTGGACGAGAGGCTGCTGGGGGTAGTGGAGCAGATGGCTGCGCGTGTCCGGGCGGGCCCGGTAGTTGCTCGAGCCCAGCCCGAGGGACTGCTTCGCCATCCCGGCGCCCATCGTCACGCGCGGGGACGAGTTGTGCTCCGGGTAGGGCACGAGTCCCGACGCGACGCCAAGGATGTCGAGGGGGTCGACCTCGAGGTGCGTCGTCTCCTTCGTGACGAGGGACTTCACACGGAACGTCTTGTGACACGCGTGGCATTCGAGTTCGACGTCCTCGTCGCGGCCGCCGAGGTTCACCCAGGTCACGTCGCTGCGGCTGAGCGGATGCTTGCACTCCTTGCACCGCGCCGGGACGTCGTACGGGTACATCGCGATGAACGTGTCCTCCTCTTCCTCGGCGTCGACCCACTCGACGACGCCGCTCCGGACGAGGTCGGAGAAGCGGGCGCGGCCGGACTTCAGGTCCTCGAGGTGCTTCTTCGAGAGGACAAGGTGGCCGTCCTTCACGACGAGGAGCGGGCGGCGGATGCGGCCCTCGTCGCAGTTGATGATGATCTCCCCCATGTTGTCGTCGTAGCGCACGTTGACCTCGTGGCTCAGCAGGCCCGAGCGGCGCCGTTCCCGGATCTCGGAGACGAGCATCGCCGGGTCCTCGTGCAGGCCGACGAGGTCTCCGTTCACGTAGACGCGGGTGAACTGCGTCTGCTGCCCCTTCACCTGCTTCGTGCCGAGGTCCGCGAGGAGGAGCTTCACCTCGTCCTCGGGGAAGCCTTCCGACACGTCGATGACGAGCGCCAGGTTCTTGACGAGACCGCAATTGCCCGTCACGAACCCGTTCGCGACAAAGCTGTGGGTGTCTTCCCATGTCGTCACGTCGCGGACGTCGTGCCCCCGCTCCGGGACGATCGACGCAACCGACTCCCACACGAGCCCTGAGGGCCCGAGCCCCTCCGAGCGGTCGCGGATGAAGGCTTGGAATGTTGGGAAGTCGAGTTCGCTCGCGCGGACTCCCCCGGTGGGATGGGCGCTCCAGTTCTTGACATCGTGCGGCCGGGTCCCCCCCGAACCGAGGGCGGCGAGGACTTCGCGGTCGGACTTGCCCTCACGCGCGAGGCCGAGAACCTTCGCCTTGGCCTCGCGGCGACGTCGAATCTGGCTCGTCTTGAGGTCGATGTACGACACCGCATACCGCGCGAGCCGGTCGCGCTCAACACAGTAGCGGTAGCCTACACGCCCGTAGAGGTTCCGGAGCGTGCCCAAGTCGGAGGCGATGGCGACCCGGATCTTCCGCGTGACCGTGCCGTCCTTCCGCGTCCAACCTCTCGTGACTCGTACTCGCGACACGCGCACGCCGGACGTCGAGAGGAGGGAGCGTACCTGCCGCACGAATCCGAGCCCGGAGGGCAGGGCATCAGGCACCTTGTTGAGGGAAAAAGTAGGCTCCAGAAACGTTTTCCCGTCGCGGCGGTCCACGAGCGGCCGGGTCAGCTCACTTCCGAAGTAGGCCGCGAGGAATTCGCGCCGAATCCATTTCGGCACCTTCCCCAGCCACGCCGGGAGGCCGTACGAGGCCGCCGCCTTGTCCCCAACCGGCCCGCCGAGGGCGACGAGGAGAGCCCACAGGGGCTTCGACTGGCATGCGAATCGTGTCGTGATCCCGTCGGCGACCTCCGAGGTCGCACGGTGGCGCGTGATTGACGAGGCGTAGAAGCCCAAGGTGCGAATGTCCTCGCGAATCGGCTCAAGGTCTTGTGCGCCGCCCGTCGCCACGAAGATGACCTGGGACTTGTGCTTCCTCATCGTGACCGACAGAGTGCCATCGCCGAAAACATGGCCGACGAGGCGAGCGAGGGCAGGCAGCGCCTCGTGGTCCGCGGTAATGGGCAGGAGGCCTCCTTTCCGCAGCACCTCGACGGCATGTTCCTCGTCGGACTTCGGCGGCAAGCTTCTCCGGACGTCCTCGTCGGTCACAAGGACGGAAGACGAGGGGGCCTCGAACCGGGCCGGATCGCCCGGCAGGACAGCGACCCGATCACCCGGCGCGAGGTCACGTAACTCCACGGCTCCCCGGGGGGTGAAGAAGGGATGGTCCTTCGTCACGATGATCGATCTGCTGGACTCCCGGGTCGTCACGCGGAACACGTGGGGATTCGCCTTCGTCCGGATGTAGCGAGCGAGATGGGCTGCGCGGATCCGTCTCCCGCGCTTCCAGTCGACCGTGGTGATCTTTGCCCGCTGCCAGTCCTTCTCGATGGCCGCGATCGGTGTGACCGTGCCGTCCTCCCGGAGGACCTCCGTCTCGGGCGCAACGCAATTTTGGCCTTCGGGCGTCTCGT
>JBQTHW010000079.1:0-2814 GCA_052389495.1 Methanobacteriota archaeon
GGACGAAGATTTTCTTGAGCTCGACGCGAACCGCTTTCCGCGGCGCCGAGGCCACCGTGAGGACCGCCGCGAGGGCTGGGCCGAGTCCGCGGAGGAAAAGAGCCCCTGCCAGGGTCTCCAGGAGGCCTTGCATTCGCTGCCCGCCTTGGGACATCGGTCGGCGCGGAGACGCGCCGGTGAAACGTCGTCGAAGGTGGGCGCGTCGATATTTAATGGAGGGCTTGCCGTTATCGTGTCTGAGAACCCTCGATCCTCAGGGGGTCGGCCCGCCCGTCACGGGCGCGTCGCCGCCCTTCACGCTCCGGAAGAACGAGCGCTGCATCCGTACCGCGTAGTCGCGGAGCGCGATGAGTTTTCCCTCCCGTGCGCGGATGTCCGCCTCGAGCTCGCGGAGTCGGGCGCCCGCGAGCTGTAGCTCCGACTCGACCTGGACCGCTCGCTGCTCCCGGCGCGCGACCGCGAGGTCGCGACCGTGGAGCTCCTTCTCCCGCTCCTTCAGGATCGCCTCCCGTTTCGCCAGGGCGGGGGCGAGGTTCGGAACGAGGTGCACACGGGCCGCGGCGAGCAGGGAGCCGATCGAGCCGCGGTCTTCGATCCGAGGCACGCCCCGCGTCAGGACGACGAACCAGAGGTCGTCGACGCGGAACGGCGTGAAGGCGTATTCGCCCTGGTAGAACGCGACAAGGTGGCGCATCCCGTTCATCGGGATCGAGCGTCTCAGGTCCTCGAATTCGAGCGGGCACTCGTCGTCGAGGGCGTACTCTCCGAGCAGCTCCGCCCGGTCGTCGAGGACGAAGATCCGTCCGTAGTCCACCTGGGGCATCCGCTTCGGGGCGGGAAGCCCGAATCCCACGGGCACGGTCCCCCGTTCCGGGGGTCCCGCCGGGGTCTCCTTCGTCACGTCACGCATCCGCGTGGCACTCCTCCCAAACCGATGGGCGTGGAAGATAGGAAACGGTCCGTTCTTGAGCCTTTCGTCCGCGGAGGCGTCGTTTCTCGATATCGGATGGAGGAATATCTTCGCGAGGTCGCGGCGACGTCACACAAGCGTGCGCGCCTTCGCGAGGTCGTCCACGCCGAGCGCGAGCTGCGCGTGCCCGCCAATCGATTCGAGGTGGATCACGCTCGTGATGTTCACGCCCGCGGCGCCGAGCTTCTTGGCGAGTCCCGCCAAGGCCTTCGGCCGGTCCGCGAGCCGGACGACGAGGACCGTCTTCTCCGTGCACGGATAGCCCGCCTTGGCGAGGAGGCCGCGCGCCCCGGCGGGCTGGTCCACGATGAGGCTCATGTACGTTCGGCCGCCGCCGGACTCCGCGCTGATCGCGTGGATGTTGATCTCCGCGTCGCCGAGCAGGCTTGCGAGGTTCCCGAGTTCTCCGGGGCGGTCCGGCAGTTCGATGTCGAGCTGGATCATTCTCTCCGCGTACGACATGCGCGGACGAGACTACAATCCTTGCGCCCGCCGAACGGCGGCGCAGGCCTTATCGACCCGTGCCGCCTGTCCCGCCCGATCATATGAAGTACACCCTGGCGTACGTCGGCCTGCAGGTTCGGGACCTCGACCGATCGATCGCGTTCTACCGGGACGCGCTCGGGATGGAGCTCCGGGGACGCGGGCATGTCGAGGAGACGGGCGGCGAGCTGGCGGAGCTCAAGAGCCCCGATTCGCCGTACACGCTCGAGCTGAACTGGTACCCGGAGGGCTCCGCGTTCTTCAAGGGGCCCTACCGGAACGGGGACGAGCTCGACCACCTCGCGTTCGCCTGCGACGACGTCGAGGCGGCGTACCGGGAGCTCCTTCGCCGCGGCGCGAAGGCCGGCCTGGCGCCGTTCCCGGAAGGTGGGACGACCCTCGCGTACGTGCAGGATCCGGACGGTATCTGGATCGAGCTGTTCGGTCGGCCGGCCCCGAACCCGCAACCCTAAGCCGCGCGCCCCGTTCCGGTCCGGGATTCGGTGAGCGCGCTCTCGGACCTCGCGTTCGGCTTGACGACGGCCTTCGGGTACGGGACGGGCGACTTCCTCGCCCGCCAGGCCTCGCACCGGATCGGTCACGTGCGCGTGCTGTTCTTCCTCGAGGTGTTCGGGATGCTCATCTTCCTCCCGATCGCCCTGTGGTTCGAGCGAGACGGGTGGTCCGCGACGGACCCGTGGGCTCTCCTCGTGGCCCTCGGGGCGATCAACTTCCTCGCGTCGCTCTGGCTGTACCGCTCGTTCGAGTACGGCGTCCTGTCGGTCGTGTCGCCCCTCGTCTCGAGCTATCCGGCCGTCACGGCGAGCCTGGCGTTTCTCCTGCTCGGGGAGCGCCCCACGGCCCTCGCGTCGGCGGGGATCGCGATCGTCCTGGCGGGGACCGTCCTCCTGTCGCGGAGCAAGTCCCATCCAGGCAACCCGCCGCCGAAGGACGCGCGCGTCGGCCTCGTCAGCGCGTTCGGCGCGTTCGCCGGCTACGGCGTCTTCTTCTTCGCCCTCGACGCGGTCGTCGGACCGATCGGGCCCGTGACCTCGGCCGCGGTCGTCCGTGGCGTCGGCTCCGTGATCCTGTTCGGCCTCGTCGCCGCGGGCCGCCTCGCGATCGGGAGACCGCCCCGCGCTCTGTGGGCCGCGCTCGCGGCGATCGTCGCCCTCGACGAGATCGCGTTCGTCGCGTTCAACGTCGGGATCCTCGTCGGGTCCGTCGCGATCGTCGGCACGCTGAGCGGTCTGTTCAGCGCCGTGACGGTCGCGCTGGCGGCGGGGTTCCTCCGCGAGCGTCTCACGCGCGCGCAGGCCGCCGCGATCGGGGCGATCTTCCTCGGAATCGCGTTCATCGCG
>JBQTHW010000080.1:0-5226 GCA_052389495.1 Methanobacteriota archaeon
AGGTCCAGGAGGATCCGCTCCTCCGTCGTGAGGGCGAGCGCGGAGCCCGGCTGCATGCCGGCCGGGAGGAAGCGAGGAGGGCCATAATGGTTCCCGTCGGCGAGAGAAAGCGTGCGCCCGGCGCACGCGCGAGGCCGCCGAGTCGGAGCGTCTGCGAGGCCCGGCGGCCGGACGATCCGCGGGCCCCTCCCGTAGGTTCATTACCCCCGCCGGTCGTGACGACGCGGCGGATGCTCGCCCTCCCCGTCCGGCCGGTGGCCACGGACTTCCGCGCCCTGTTCGACGACGACACGCAGCGAGCGATCGCGAGCGGCCTGTGCGTCGAGTGCCGGGGCGCGAAGCTCCTGTGCGGCAAGGCCCGCTGCCCCATCCTCGTACGCTACGACGGCATGATGCGGTCCGCGCCCCTCGTCGAGCGGTTCGACCTCGAAGGCGCGTCCCCGCCGGGCGTCTTCGTCGGCCGCTTCGGCTACCCGAAGGTCTACGTCGGGCCGCTCGTGCCGCCCGTCCACGGGGACACGGAGGTCCTCGACACCCCGGAGGCCTGGCTCGGGCGGACGATGGAGGAGATCGTGGGCTTCCGCTCCCAACTCGTGCGCGGCATGCACCGCACGCACGTGCTGGACGTCGAGACGGGCGGGCGGATCGTCGACCTCACGCGGGAGCTCGCCCTGTCGACCGCGGCGACGGAGGTCGAGGTCGGCTTCACCCGCAAGCCCCACGGCCGCGTCGTCCTCGACGACGACGTGCAGCCGTTCGGTCCGTCGGCGCCGCTCCGGCGGCTCGATCTCGGATCCCTGCAGGTCGACCGGCGACTCGATCGCGCGACCTCCGACACGGACCTCCTCGCGAAGGACGCGGTCCTCGGCCTCTTCGAGGGCGGCGTCGCGGTCTCGAAGATCCAGCGCGCCTTCAGCGTCGGCGCGATCGGCGTCGCGAAGAACCGGAGGTTCGTGCCGACCCGCTGGTCGATCACCGCCGTCGACGACACGATCGGCAAGGACCTGCGCGACGCGGTCAAGGAGTTCCCGTTGCTCGATGAGATCCGCGTCCACGAGGCGATCGGGTTCGACGACCGCTTCCTCGTCGTCCAAGTGCCCCGGCCGTGGCGCTACGAGCTCATCGAAGCGTGGTACCCGAACACCCTGTGGAATCCCCTCGGCCGGGACGTCGTGATCTTCGGGGACCACGAGGGCTTCGAGGGCCGCACGACGTACGCGAGCATCGGCGGCTGCTACTACGCCGCGCGCCTCGCCGTCGGGGAGGCACTCCTGCGCGAGCGTCGACAGGCCGCGACCGTGATCCTGCGCGAGACGCACCCGGGGTACATCATGCCGATGGGCGTCTGGAACGTCCGCGAGCACGTCCGCGAGGCTCTCCGGAGGCCCCCGCGCCGCTTCGCGACGATGCGCGACGCCCTCGAGTACGTCGCGACGCGCCTCGACATCCCCGTCGCGCGATACGTCCGCACGAGCGCGGTCCTGAAGCACGTCCTGTACCAGCGGACGTTCGATGACTACGGCCCCGACGACGTCGTCCGGGCGGCGCGGTGACGTTGGGAGGCGCCGCGGATGCCTTCGCGGAACGAATATCCCTCGGCCCCGGTCCCCGCCGCGGGGGCCGTCATCTTCCGGGTCGGCGACGTCCTCCTCGTGAAGCGAGGCGCCGCGCCGAACCGCGGACGGTGGAGCCTCCCCGGGGGCGCGCTCGAGCCGCGGGAGACCGTCGAGGCGGCGGCCGTGCGCGAGGTGCTCGAGGAGACGGCCCTTGAGGTCCGCGCGGTGCGCGTGGCCGACGTCCGCGACCTCATCGAGCGCGACGCGGACGGCCGGGTGCGGTGGCACTACGTGCTCGTGGACGTCCTGTGCGGCTACGTGCGGGGCGAGCCGCGGCCCGCCTCCGACGCAGACGATGCGCGGTTCGTGCCGCTGCGGGAGCTCGGCGACTACGACGTGACGCCCTCGGCCCTCGAGACGATCGAGCGCGCGACGAGGTTGCGGTCCGCATGAAGGTCCGCGAGGTCACGTGCACGACGGCGCTGTCCCCGACAAGGCTCCCGGGCCTGGACTACGCCCTCAACCCGTACCGGGGGTGCGCGATCGCCTGCGTGTACTGCTACGCGCCGGCCGTCCTCCGGGAGGCGCGGGCGTGGGGTCGCTTCGTCGACGTCAAACGGAACCTCCCGGCGGTTCTCGCGAAGGAGCTCCGGCGGACCGCGAGGGGCGTCGTCGGGATCGGGACCGTGACGGACGGGTACCAGGCGATCGAACGTCGGTACCGCGTGTCGCGATACTGCCTCGAGCAGCTCGCCCGCGCGCGGTTCCCGGTCAGCATCCAGACGAAGTCGAGCCTCGTCCTCCGGGACCTCGACCTGCTGCGCCGCCTCCAGGACGTCGAGGTCGGCGTCACGGTCACGACGCTCGACGACACGATGCGCCGGACGTTCGAGCCGTTCGCGAGCCCGTCCGAGCGACGGATCGAGACCCTGCGACGGCTCAACGACGCGGGCATCCGGACGTGGGCCTTCGTCGGACCGATCCTCCCGGGGGCCACGGAGCCCACGCTCGAGCCGCTCCTCCGGGAGATCCGCGACGCCGGCACGCGGCACGTGATGTACGACCCGCTGCGGTACCGGCCGGGGATCTGGGAGCGCGTCGAGCCCGCGGCGTCGGCCGTGGGCCTCCTCGACGCGTACCGGACGGCGCGGGACAAGCCGGAGACCTTCGAGCCCGTCGAGAGGGAAATGGAAAGGGTGGGACGCGAGCTCGGCCTCACGGTCGAGCCCGCGTTCCCGGGTGGCTGGTAGCCCCGCTCAGGGCGCGAGGGCCGCGCCGACGGCCGCCTCCGCGTTCACGAGGCCGAAGCCGTACCGGCGGTCGTAGCCCGCCGCGCCGAGGTCCGTCGCGGTCATGTCGAGGATCACGCGGATCTCGAAGCCGCTCAGGGCGCCGTTCGCCGCGGCCACGAGGGCCGCGACCCCGGCGACGTGCGGCGCGGAGAACGACGTGCCGCTCGCCTCCTCGTACGAGCTCGCCGCGCCGATCAGCTGGATGGACACCGCCGCGCCGCCGTCGATCTGAGCCTTCAGGGCGAGGCCCGCGGAGCGCGTGATGCCGACCGCGGGGATCGTCGAGGGCGCCTGGAGGGTGCCCGCGAGGTCTCCCGCGACGTTGTTGTAGATTACCGCGCCGAGGGCGCCCTTCGAGGCGGCGTTCTCGACCTTCTCCTTGAAGGTGATGTCGCCGCGCTCGATCAGCGCGATCTTGCCGGTCAGGTCGAGGGACGCGACCTCCGCGTCCGTCGCTCGGCCCGCGAGGGCCAGGGGCGCGGTGACGCCGTCCGCGTCCGTCGCCACGGTGAACTCCATCGGGATCGAGCCGATCAACGCGGGCTCGCCGGGCGCGGTCTGGCGGAGCAGGGAGTCGCGCGCCTGGCCGCTCAGGAACGTCGACGGCACGTCGACGCCGGGGCCGACGAGCTCCTGGTCGTGGCCGAAGGACGAGAAGCCCGCAAGGACGTTGTTCACGTTCACCGCGCCGACCGCGATGACCTCCGGGAGGGCGGCGGGGTTGTTCACGGGCGGGCGGCCCGCGTTGCCCGACGAGGCGACGAGGACGATGCCCGCGAGGAACGCACGCCGGATCACGATCCGTTCGCCGATCGACGCGGCCGGTCCGCCGAAGGACATCGAGATGACGTCGGCCCCATCCGTGATCGCGCGGTCGATCCCGCCGATGATCCAGCTCGACGCACACGCGTTCAGGGCGGCGTTGCAGACCCGGTAGGGAAGCACCTTCGCCTCCGGGGCGACGCCGACCGTGCCGATCGAGTTGTCGAGGGCCGCGATGTTGCCTGCCGTCAGCGTGCCGTGACCCGTGACGGGCCCGGGGATGTCGCTCACGTCGGTGTCCATCTCCAGGAAGTCGAACGCCTTGTCGAGCAGCAGGTTCGGCGCCAGGTCCGGGTGGTCCATATCGAAGCCCGTGTCGAGGACCGCGACCTTCGCACCCGCGCCCTTGCCCGCGAGGGCCCAGGCCTGCGGTGCGCGGACGTTCGTGGTCCCGTACGGGACAATCTGAGGCGTCCCCGTCCAGATCGCCCCGTCGATGATGTGCGACGTCACGGTCCGGATGTAGTCCGGCTCGACGAAGGCAATGCCCCGCGCGGACGCAATCGCGCCGACCGCGCCGGCCGGGACGGAGGCCGCGAACACGGGGATGTTCCGATACGCGATCGTGACCTGGCCGCCGTGCCCGCGAACGAGACGGGCCGCGTCGTCCAAGGTGCCGTTGTAGCCCACGATGATCCTCGTCGAGCGCGAGGCCTCCGCAAAGGCCGCAAGGGCCGAGCCGAAGACGAACGCCGCGACGAGAACGCCTACCATCAAACGAGCGGGTCGAGAGTGCAACCCCAACTCCTCCGAAACGGAGGAGCACATTCGGCGGAACCCGAATAAAGCTTTGCCATAGTATCAGGTGCGCGAACGACGACCCCGTACCCCCACGGCCGGTCTCCTGGTGAGACTCTCCATGACGCGGGCGCCTCGACGCGATTCCCGACACTGCGAGGGGACCAAGCCGATGTGACTCCTCGTCGTTCCCGTGCGCGCTCAATGACACGTGGCGTCCCGCACCGCTCCGGCTAGCCCCTCGCCGCGGCGACGTTCTCCAGCCGTCGTGTCATCACACGCTCCAAGTCAGCCGGGTAGGGGATTCCATGCGCCTTCGCGAGAGGCGTGGCGAGCTGCTTGTAGAACGTGAGGATAAGCCGGGCAGACCCGAGGATCGGTCCCCGCTCCATGGTACAGAACGTGGCCTGCAACGCCGAGACGTTTGCCGTTGGAACCGCGTCCTCCAGCTTGAAGTAGGGTTCCTCCCCGACGCCCTCGTCCCAGAAGTCGTGCCTCAGGCGGGCCAGGTTCACGCAGACGCCGCGCAGGACGTCGAGCTGGCCGCGGGCCCACCACATCTGTCCGCGCCCGATGGCGGTGATGAAGTGGGACATGTCATGCCAGAACCAGGTGATCAGGCGCCGAAGCGTCTCGGTCTGCCCGGCCGAGTCCGCTCCGGAAGGTGGGAACTCCGCGGCCGCGAGGATCCCGGCTTTGTCGACCAACGTGTGGAACGGGCCACTGTGGACATGTTTCAGGCGGCTCGGGCTGGCGAACCAGAGCTCGGCCTCCGTGCCGTCGGAGAAGATCATGAAGACCATGTTCGGACGCTCGAA
>JBQTHW010000081.1:0-1513 GCA_052389495.1 Methanobacteriota archaeon
GGCAGGGCGCCGTGGCCGAGGCGCAGGGCGACGCGTACCTGGCGTACCTCAAGGAGACGGGGATCCGGGAGTACCGCGCGACACGAGGGAACCGCGGCGTAGTCGTCCTGCGACGGAACGTGCGCGGACGGACGGAATTCCTGCTGCTCACCCTCTGGGAGTCATACGGCGCGATTCGCTCGTTCGCCGGGCCGGACCTTGAGCGCGCCGTGTACTACCCTCGGGACGAGGCGGTCCTGCTCGAACGCTCGCCGACCGTCGACCACTACGACGTCGTGCTCGATTCGCGTCCGAGGTCGCGTCGCGGAGGCCGCGGCGACGGCCGGGTTCGCACCTTGCGTCGCCGGACGCGCTGACGCGGGCTCGGCGCGGTCTTGAGCGATGGGGCTTTCGGACGCGCGCGGCCTTCGATCGACCGCACCCGGTATGGGTCTCAGCGGCTCCGCCCTCGTGCGCCGGACCCCACCCCGAGCGGGCTTGAGCCTCCTATGCCTGCCATTCCGGACAAAGTGCCGCGACCGAATCTCAGCGAGCGGGAAGGGTGGGCGACCGTAGCAACTAATCCTTGGCGTGACGTGCCACCAAGGCTCGCCCGGCCCACATGGCCCGGGGAGGTGCATCGATTCGTCGACCCCACCGAATCCGTAAGTATGCCTCCCCCCATCGTGCAATCCGTGGCGCGGCGGAAGTCCCACGTTGCAGTTTCCGAAGAGTGGTTCCGAAAGGCTCGTCGCAACCTGCGTGTCGCGAAGGCGAACCTTGACGCCGGATTCGCAGACGTTGCTGGATTCTATGCGCAACAAGCCGCCGAATTCGCGCTCAAGGCGCTGCAAATCCACAGGACGGGACGCTTTGCCCGCGTCCACGATCTGACCCGCCTTTCTCGGGACCTGGCCGCGCCACCGCGGATCCTGAAATTCGCAGCTTTCGTCACACCAGCATACGTCGCGGCCCGATATCCCGACGCCGGGGGCAAAGTCACGCGGCGACTCGCCGTATCGATGATCGACGGAGCCGGGAGGATTGTCAGGTGGGTTCGTCGCCAGATGGTTTAGTGAAACAGCTTCAGCGTTTCCGGCGCAAGATCGAGGCGCGGTACGAGATCAAGACGATGATCCTGTTCGGGTCGAGAGCTCGCGGGAGCGCTCACCGCTTCAGCGATGTCGATCTGATCCTAGTAAGCCCTCGCTTCCGTCGCAAGAACATCGCGGCCCGCGCTGCCCAGCTCTACCTCGAGTGGGATGTGGACCTTCCCGTGGACTTCCTCTGTTACACCCCTGAAGAATTCGAGGGCCTTTCTCGGCGACCGAGCCTCGTTCGCGAAGCCCTGAGAGAAGGCATTCCGATCCCCGCGTGACCATACATTCACACGGTCGATCGTGAAGGAAACCATGCCGGTCCGCAGGACGGCGGGAGCCGCGCATTCCGGCACAGGCTTATGCATGAACGGCATCGTCGCCGGACCCATGCTCACGTTCGAGACCGTCGCGGTCGTCGTCCGGGACGAGAAGAA
>JBQTHW010000082.1:0-2901 GCA_052389495.1 Methanobacteriota archaeon
CGGAGCGCGGGTGTCCAGAAGTTCCCGCCACCGGAATCCTTTCGCCGTCCGCACGGGCCCGACGGCCTCCCGCCATCGACCCGTGAGTTCGGGGGACGAATGGCGGGGCATCATGCAGGGGATGACCCCGAGACGAACGAAGCGGCCGAGGTCCTCATCTGCCAGGTTCTCGCAGTGCTCGATCCGGTGGCGTCGCCCCGAGGTCCTGTTCAACCGCGCCGCACGTTCGTACGCGTCGAGGGCGATTCGGACACCGCGGTCCCCGCACGCATGCGTGCAGATCTGGAACCCGTCCCGGTCCAGTTCCTCTACGATCGCTTCGTACACGTCCCGCGGATACTGGGTAGGCCCTGCGGATGTCGGATCGTTCGTGTATGGCTCGAGGAGTGCGGCGGTCCCCGTCTCCTGAACGCCATCGATGTACAGCTTGACCGCCGCGACCCGGAGCCAGTCGTCCCACGGACGGCGGATCGTTTCGAGGAACTCGTGGTAGCCATCCCCCACCATTTCCGGCGGATGGTAGAGGGCCGCCCGCACGCGCACGCTCAGCTCCCCGCCCTTCCATAGGGCTTCGTACGCGCGGAGGTCGTCCGCGTTCACTTGGACATCGAAGGCGGTCGTGATCCCGAAGCCCGAGGCCATGCGGACGGTCCTGCGCAACCCGTCGAGGGAACGGCGCCGCTGGAACTCCGACAGGTACGGTGTGAGGTCGAACGCCTCGTGGAACACCCCGGTCGGCTCGCCTGACGACGGGTCTCGCTGCATCCGGCCCACGTCATGACCAAGGGACCGGTGGACCTCGAGGGCGCGCTGGACGAAGCGCGTGTTCCCGAGCCCTGTGTGGCCGTCCCACGCCGTGATGAGCACGGGCCGGTCGGCGATCGCCTCGTCGAGATCCTCTTTCGCCGGCAGTCCGCTCGGGCGCAAGGCCACGTAGTCAAAACCGTGTCCAACCAGGATCTCTTCCTCGGGGTGGCCCTCTGCGTAGGTCGCGATGCGTCGCTGCGCCTCCTGGAGCGAGGGCTTGCCCGTGAGGTCGATCCAGGTCCCGAGCTCGTAGCCCCAGATCAGGTGGACGTGCGCGTCGACGAAACCCGGAAGCACGAGGCGTCCCCCCGCATCAAGGACTTCCGTGGTCGGCGCGGTACGACGGCGCACCTCCTTGGCCTGACCGATCGACACGATTCGCTCGCCCTCACAGACCAAGGCTTCCGCCCACGGCTGCGTCGCACTTCCCGTGTAGATTCGCGCGTTTGTGACGGCGAGGGTCGCGGCCACGGTCCTCCTTCCGTCCTCGGCCATCGCAGCCGGTCGATAAGACCTTTCTTTGAATGTCGGCACAGCCGAGCCCGGGACCACGGGAGGGACGTGCGGCGTGCCTCCGACCCGTGGCCACGAAGGCCGCTCGGGAAGGGTTATGGTCCGCCTCTGCGTTGACGCGTCCGTGCCACCGACGCTCATACGGCCCAACAAGGCAGACCGGAACTGGATCGGTGGCGAGTGGGTCGACGCGTCGAGCGGGGCGACGGAGCAAATCCTCAATCCCTCGGACGGAACCGTCTTGACGAACGTCCCCAGGGGCGATCGGGAGGATGCGCGGCGGGCGATCGACGCGGCCCGGGAGGCGTTCGACCGAGGCCCTTGGCCCCGCATGACTCCAGGCGAGCGGAGCGGAATCCTCCTTCGGTTCGCGGGTCTCATCGAGGCGAATGTCGACCGGATCGCCGTCCTGGAGACGATGGACCAAGGGAAGACGATCAAGCAGAGTCGCGATTCGGACATCCCGATCGCGATCGACAACCTGCGGTTCATGGCCGGCGCCTGCCGGACCCTGTCCGCCGCGGTGTCGGGCGAATACTTTTCGGGGGCGACGAGCTACCTCCGGCGCGAGCCGGTCGGCGTCGTGGGCAGCATCACCCCGTGGAACTATCCCTTCCAGGTGGCCGTCTGGAAGATCGCTCCGGCTCTCGCGGCAGGCAACACGGTCGTGCTCAAGCCAGCGAGCGTCACGCCGGTCACGACCCTGGAGCTCGCACGGCTCGCGGAGCGGGCGGACTTCCCGAAGGGCTCGCTCAACGTGATCACAGGACCCGGCGCCGTCGTGGGAGCCGAGATTGCCTCGAGCCCCAAGGTCGACATGGTGTCCCTCACCGGCGACACGGCAACGGGTCGGGAGATCATGGGGCTGGCATCGAGGACCCTCAAGCGGGTACACCTCGAGCTCGGGGGCAAGGCACCCTTCGTGGTCTTCGAAGATGCGGACCTCGACGCCGCCGCGGAAGGGGTCGTCGTAGGGAACCTCGTGAACGGAGGTCAGGACTGCACGCAGGCCGCTCGATGCTACGTTCACGAGTCGATTCACGACGCGTTCGTCCGGAAGGTCGTCGCGCGCCTGAAGGCGGTGCGGATGGGGAACCCGCTCGAACGCTCCACGGACCTGGGCCCCCTCGTGTCCCGGAAGCAGAGGGACAAGGTCGAAGAGTACGTCGGAATCGGACAGAAGGAAGGCGCCGTCCTGGCGCACGGAGGCGCTCGACCAACGAAAGGCGGCTTCGCGAACGGGTTCTTTTTCCCGCCGACGGCCCTCGACGGCTGCGCGCAGGACATGCGCGTCGTTCAGGAGGAGATCTTCGGGCCCGTCCTGGCGGTCCTCACGTTCGCCGACGAGCCGGAGGCCATGGAGTTGGCGAACGGGGTGCCATACGGACTCTATGGAAGCGTCTGGACCCGCGACGTGCATCGTGCGACGAGGGTCGCGAACGGGATGCGCTGCGGGGCCGTCGGCGTGAATGACCACCTGCCTGTCGTCAGCGAGATGCCCCACGGCGGGTACAAGGCGAGCGGTTTCGGGAAGGACCTCTCGATCCATAGCCTCGAGGAGTACACGCAGATCAAGCATGT
>JBQTHW010000083.1:0-5922 GCA_052389495.1 Methanobacteriota archaeon
CGCCCGCGATGCCGGATGGGATGTCGGCGACATGCGGAAGACCCTCATGCGGGCGAAAGAGATGCTCGAGGCGGGCGACTACGAGACCGCTCTCCGAGTCGCCAACGAGATGCTCCAAAAGCTCCAAGCGGCGCCCCTCGCGAGATGACCCGACCCTCGTCGACCCTTCACGTCGATACCACGGGTGGGTTTCACACCTCGTCGTATCGAAAACAGCCCGCGACGTGGTCGTTGACCAGCCCCACCGCTTGCATGAACGCGTAGCAGATCGTCGAGCCGACGAATGCGAAGCCCCGGCGTCCTAGGTCCCGGCTCATCGCATCGGATTCCCGAGTCGTCGCAGGAATCTGTCGCAGGCGGGTCCAGCGGTTCTTCCGTGGGGTGCCGCCGACGAATCGCCAGACGTACGCATCGAAACGTCCGAACTCGCCTTGCACCCCGAGGAAGGCCCGTGCGTTCTGGATGGCGGCCGCGACCTTCCGCCGGTTACGAACGATGCCGGGGTCTTCGAGGAGTCTCCTGACTCGCCGGTCGTCGTAGCGAGCGACCCTTGTCGGGTCGAACCCGTCGAACGCCTTGCGGTACGTCTCGCGCCTCCTCAGGACGGTCAGCCAGGAGAGACCCGCCTGCGCGCCTTCGAGGACGAGAAACTCGAACAGCCGTCGATCGTCGTGCTCGGGAACGCCCCACTCCGTGTCGTGGTACGCCTTGAGGAGGGGATCGTCGAGCGCCCACTCGCATCTCGTCCTTCCGCCGTCGACCCGGCCGCGATTCACCATGCCCGCCCGGGCACGACCGCCGGGTAGATAAGGGCCGCCGGTCGCGAGAGGCCGTGTCGTGGTCCGGTTCCGAAGACACCGGGGACCGCCGGACGCTCCGCTTCTTTCGAGGTTTCCCGCCTTCGGCTATCGGTCGTCAGGCGAATCGTAATAATGCCATCGTTGCATGACGGAAGCCTTGTCCGTCGGGAGACGTGCATCGATGAAATACTACGATGAGGAGCGCATGCGCGACGTGCGAAAGGCGCTTGACTCGAAGGTCCTGAAGTGGCCCGGCGTCGCGACGCGAGAGATGATGGGATGCCTCTGCTACTTTCGCGGGAAGAAGTTCTTCGCCTTTCTCGTCACCGACGGGGTCGTTCTTACGAAGCTCAACGAAGGTGAGCGATCGAGACTCTCGAAGCAGTCCGAGTCGAAGCCGTTCGAGATGGCGGGGAGGACCGCGGCGTCTTGGATCCAGGTCCGAATGACGAAGCCGGGCGACTTGCCGCCTGTCCTGCCCTACATCCGGACGAGCTACGAGGCGGCCTCGGCACGCCGAGAGCCATAGCCACACGCTCGCGTCGATCGCTGCGTTCATCCGGCGCTGGGAAGGGAGGCATGGGCGAGGCCTCGCGTCTGAGACCAGGACGCCCTGGGAGGGCATCACGGCCCCGGGGCGCCGGAGCCGCCTTAAGGTCGGAGCCCCTTCCCCGGACGGACGGTGAGGCCCGATGGCCCGGATTCGTGAGGCGTGGGAATTCCTCGGAGGACTTGCGATCGCCGTGGCGTTTGTCGTCGCGATGGGGACCCCGACGGCCGCGGACCGAAGCCGAACGGGGTTCGACCCGGAGCAGCCGTTCTCCGGGGGGAACGACTGGGAGCCGTACGTCGCGGCGGATCCGAGCTCGTCCTTCGTCTACATGGTCACGACGGGCCGCGATGCGCGGGAGTGCCTGCAGTGCCCGCAGCCGAGCATCACGTACCGCGTCTCGCCGGATCGCGGCGCGAGCTGGGGACCCGTGAAGTTCGTGTGCGGCGTCGCCTGCCGGAGAGACAACATCGCGGGACCTTGGCAGTTCGATCCGACGATCGCCGTCGCGAGGGACGGCACCGTGTTCGTCGCCTGGCTCGACAACTGGAACCCCGGACCCCTCGTCGCGACGTCGACGGACCACGGCGCGACGTTCCAGCGGCCCGTCGTCGCGGGCAAGTCCGGGGGCGGCTGGGTCGACAAACCCTGGATCGCGATCTCGGACGACGGGCGCGACGCGTACGTCGCGTTCACGAACGGAGACCCCTTCGTCAGCGCGTCCCACGACGGCGGACTGTCGTTCGGCCGACCCGTCAAGATCACGCCGCCACTCAACAAGCGCTACTGGTTCCCGGAGGGAGGCGTCGTCACACCGGACGGGAACGTGTACTTCTCCATGAGCATCGAGAGCACCGTCGGCACGGGTCCCGTCGAGCTCGTCGTCCTGCGGTCCGTCGACCGGGGCGCGACCTGGACCGTGCAGACGATCGACCGGAGCGAGGAGGCCCGGCTCTGCGAGGGGTCCTGCGGCATCGACCACTACCAGGCGCAGATCGTGATCGACGCGGACCCCACGGGAACCCTCATGGTGGCGTACATGAAGACGGAGCGCCCGGGCGGAACGAAGGCGTTCTTCAGCCGTGTCTCGACGGATGGCGTGCGCTGGAGCGAAGCGAGGCTCATCCACGACGTCGCGGACAGCAACTTCCCGGCGATCACGAACGGCCCGACGCCCGGCGACTTCCGCGTGGCGTGGCAGGACGACCGGAACGGACCCCTGACCGCGTGGAACACGTTCTACAAGCGGACGACGAACTACGGCCGGTCGTGGTCCCAAGAGGTGCGTCTCTCCGACCTCGGATCGGGCGCTCCCTACAAGACGCCGGAGGGCTACCTGTTCCCGTACGGCGACTACTTCGGGATCGCCGCGGATTCCGGCGGCCGGAACTACGTCATCTGGGGGGAGGGATCGGGCCGCGGGACGGGCGGCGGATCGTGGTTCACGCGAGGGGCGTAGGACCTCAGGCCTTCGGAATGTCCTTCGTGGGATCGAGGAACGGCTTTCGCACGACGACGGCCTCGCGGTCGCCCTCCTTCATCTCGATCGCCAGGTGCGTCCCGAGCTTCGCGTGCGCGAGAGGGACCATCGCGTAGCCGATGTTCTTCCGCAAGCGCGGGGAGTACACGGCGGCCCGCAGCTCTCCGATCGTGCGCCCGCCTGTCGCGACGGGTGCAACGTCGCGGAGCCAGCTCCCCATTGGGGGTCCGTCGATCTCCACGCCGACGAGCTTCTGCTTGACGCCCTGCTTCCGGATGCGAGCGAGAGCCTTCTTCCCGATGTAGTCGGCCTTCTTGCCCTCGTCGATGAGCCAGCCCAGCCCGACCTCGTACGGGTTGTTCTCGAGCGTCATGTCGGATCCGTAGTTCAGGATCCCCGCCTCGATGCGGCGGATGTCCGAGGGGCCGGTGGGTCGGATGTCGAACGGCTTCCCGGCCTCCATGACCCGCCGCCACAAGGCGACCCCCTTGCTGCCGTCGCGAAGGTAGATCTCGTACCCGACCTCGGCAGACCAGCCCGTCCGCGTGACGACGACGGGGATGCCGTCGATCGTCGTCTCGAGGAAGTGGTAGTACGGCAGGTCGAGGACCTTCGGTCCGACGAGGGCCTTCAGTACGTCCTTCGATTTCGGGCCCTGGACCTGCATCGGCGAGACGTCGGGCTCGCGGATTTCCACGTCCATGTCGGAATGGATCGCGACGCCCTTCGCCCACAGGAGGAGGTCGCTGTCCGCGGCGGAGAGCCAGAACCGGTCCTTCCCCAGGCGCAGCAGGACGGGATCGTTGATGATCCCTCCCTCGTCGTCCGTGATCACGACGTACTTGCCCTGCCCCACCTTGCACGTCGAAAGATCCCGCGGCGTGAGCAGGTTCGTGAACTCGAATCCGTCCGGACCCGAGATCTCCACCTGACGCTCCACCCCGACGTCCCACATCGCGACGTGGTTCACGAGGTGCCAGTACTCGTTGACCGGATCGTCGAAGTAGCTCGGGAGGTACATGTTGTTGTACACGTCGACGGCCTTCGCGCCGCTCGCCATGGACGCCTCGAAGAACGGCGACCTGCGGTACCACACCGCCTCGAACAACGGGATCGTCCCCGGAATCTCGACCATTCTGCCTCCTCCCGCCGGACCCGGCGACCGCCGCCTCGCGGACGGAGAGCCTTCGTCCGACCGCCTACGGGATGGGGCGCACCCGGAAGAGGGTTTCGACGGTGAGCGCTCGCGATCGCGCGGGCCAAAGGCTCAGGTTTTCGGGATCTCCTTCTTCGGATCGACGAACGGCTTCTTGACAACCGTCGCGTCGCGCTCCCCCTTCACCGTGCGGACGCTGAGGCGCGTCCCCAGCTTCGCGTGCGGGACCGCCACGAGGGCGAACCCGATGTTCTTTTTGAGCCGGGGCGAGTACGTCAGGGACGTCACGTGGCCGACCTTCGTCCCGCCGACGAGGACGGGGTAGAACTCGGGCGCCCAGGCGCCGAGGCTGTCGCCTTCGACCTCGACCCCGACGAGCTTCCGCGTCACGCCCTCCGCCTTGATCCGGCGCAGCGCCTCCCGGCCAAGGAAGTCCGGCTTCTTCTCGAGGTCCACGGTCCAGCCCAACCCGACCTCATACGGGTTGTTGTCGAGCATGATGTCCGACGAGTAGTTCAGGATGCCCGCCTCGATCCGTCGGATCTCGGACGGGGCGATCGCGCGGACGTTGTGCGGCTTCCCGGCCGCCATGACCCGATCCCACAGCTCCGACGCGTACGCGCTGTCGCGCAGGTAGATCTCGTAGCCGACCTCCGCCGTCCAGCCCGTCCGCGTGATCACGACGGGGATCTTGCCGATCGTCGTCTCGATCAGGTGGTAGTACGGGATGTCGAGGACCTTCGGGCCCACGAGGGCCGCCATCAGGTCCTTCGACTTGGGCCCCTGGATCTGCAGGGGCGACACGTCCGGCTCGCGGACGTCGACGTCGAAGCCGGCGTTCACGGCGACGCCTTTCGCCCAGAAGAGCACATCCCAGTCGGAGAGGGAGAGCCAGAAGTGGTCCTCGCCGAGCCGCAGGAGGACGGGGTCGTTGATGATCCCGCCGTCCGGGGTCGTGAGGGCGACGTACTTGCACTCCCCGACCTTGCACGCGGAGATGTCGCGCGGGGTCAGGAGCTCCATGAACTCGTGCCCGTCAGGACCGGAAATCTCGACCTGCCGCTCCACGCCGACGTCCCACACGGTCACGTGGTTCACGAGGTGCCAGTACTCCTCCTCGGGCGTCGTGTACACGCCGGGCATGAGCATGTGGTTGTACAGGTCGTACGCGCGCGCCCCGGCGCGGTGGGCCGCCTCGAAGAACGGCGAGCGCTGGATCCACGATGTGAACCGGAACGCGGGCAGCACGGGCCCGCCGTACTCCGACGTTCGCCAGGGATCCGACTCACGGGTTGCATGTCGAGACATCACCGCACCTCCGATTGCGCACGGGAGGCGGGCGAAATACATGACCGTTTTGGTCCCGGGACATGCCGATTCGAAGGAGAACCCGTCGATTGGAAATTCGGGAGCGAGCCGGGGACAGGCTTATTATCCATCGCCCGATGGCGGCGGCGGTTCCCATGCCCACGTCGACGAAATGGCGCTTCGATGCGGAGTACATCACGCAGTGCAACTGCGACTGGGGATGTCCGTGCAACTTCAACGCGCGGCCGAACCAGGGCACCTGCCACGGAGCCGGGGCGTGGCGAATCACGAAGGGGACGTTCGGCACGACGCAGCTCGACGGCGTCGTCTTCGCGGCCGCGTACTTCTTCCCGGGCCTCATCGAGAGCGGCGGCGGGACGTCGCGGCTCTACGTCGACGCCAGGGCCACCGCGGACCAGCGCAAGGCGCTCCAGGCGATCCACGGCGGGAAGCACGGCGGCGGGATGTTCGAGGTGTTCCCGGAGCTCGTCTCGAATCCCCTCCCTGCGAAGGTGGCCAAGATCGACTTCCGGTTCGACGGACCGAACAGCGCCTACCGGGTCGATGGAATCATGGAACTCGAATGCGAGCCGATCACGTACCCGGACGGCATGGTCATCTCGCCCAC
>JBQTHW010000084.1:0-2015 GCA_052389495.1 Methanobacteriota archaeon
TCGGCCACGTCGACCACGGGAAGTCGACGACGGTAGGTCGCATCCTCTACGACACCGGCTCCATCGACCCGCACGAGCTCGAGAACCTGAAGAAGCTCGCGGAGCAGATGGGCAAGGCGACGTTCGAGTTCGCGTTCGTCATGGACCAGGTCAAGGAGGAGCGCGAGCGCGGCCTCACGATCGACGTCGCGCACAAGCGCTTCGACACGGACAAGTACTACTTCACGATCATCGACGCGCCCGGCCACCGAGACTTCGTGAAGAACATGATCACGGGCACGTCCCAAGCCGATGCGGCGGTCCTCGTCGTCGGCGCGGCGGAGGGCGTGCAGACGCAGACGAAGGAGCACGTGTTCCTCGCGCGCACCCTCGGCGTCGAGCAGCTGATCGTGGCGATCAACAAGATGGACGCGGCGAAGCCGGAGTACAGCGAGGCGCGCTTCACCGAGCTGAAGGATGAGATGACGAAGCTCCTGAAGGGCGTCGGGTACAAGACGGACAAGATCCCGTTCATCCCGATCAGCTCGTACAAGGGCGAGAACATCACGAAGGCCTCGGCGAAGATGGGATGGTACAAGGGCCCCGCCCTCGTGCCCTTGCTGAACGACCTCACCGTCCCGCCGAAGCCGACGGACAAGGCGCTCCGGCTCCCCGTCCAGGACGTCTACTCGATCACGGGGGCGGGGACCGTGCCCGTCGGACGGATCGAGACCGGGGTGTTGAAGGTCGGCATGAAGGTCCACTTCATGCCCGCGGACAAGGTCGGCGAGGTCAAGTCGATCGAGATGCACCACGAGACGATCCCCCAGGCAGAGCCCGGGGACAACGTGGGCTTCAACGTCCGCGGGGTCGACAAGAAGGACATCCGCCGCGGGGACGTCGCCGGCCCGGTCGACAACCCGCCGACGGTCGCGAAGTCCTTCACGGCGCAGATCATCGTGCTCAATCATCCCTCCGTCATCACGGCGGGGTACACGCCCGTGTTCCACGCCCACACGGCCCAGGTCGCGTGCACGTTCGAGGAGATCACGAAGAGCCTCGACCCGAAGACCGGCGCGACGAAGGCCGAAAAGCCTGATTTCATCAAGACGGGCGACGCGGCGATCGTGAAGATCCGACCGACGAAGCCCATGGTGATCGAGTCGTTCAAGGCGTTCCCCCAGATGGGCCGCTTCGCGATCCGCGACATGGGCCAGACCGTCGCGGCGGGCCAGGTCATCGACGTCGAGAAGGCGAAGAGCTGACCCCTGCCCGCGTTCCTCCATCCCGGTGATCCGCGCCCATGCCCCAGAAGGCCCGCATCTCGCTCAGCGGCACGGACCCCCGGAAGGTCGACAACGTGTGCCAGCAGATCAAGCTCATTAGCGAGCGGACGGGCGTCGCGATGGCGGGGCCGATTCCACTCCCGACGAAGCGGCTCGTCGTACCGGTGCGAAAGTCGCCCGACGGGGAGGGGTCCGAGACGTGGGACCGCTGGGAGATGCGGATTCACAAGCGGCTCATCGACCTCGACGCGGACGAACGCGCGTTGCGGCAGCTCATGCGGATTCAGGTGCCCGACGGCGTGAACATCGAGATCGTGCTACGTTCCTGATTCGGCGAGGCCCTCGAAGCCCGCCAAGTTTGAGCTGCACGGCCGCAGCCCACGAACTCCGACGCGGGACCGCCGCCGGCTAGGCCTTCGAGCGGTTTCGCCGCCGGACGGCGTAGTACGCCGAGGCGACTGCGATCGCGCCGATCAGCAGGATCAGCAGCCAGAACTCCAGGGCGGGCAAGTTCGACGGCGTGATCGGGCCTCCGGCACCGTACGTGAAGGACACGACCCGCTCCGCCATGTTACCCGCCTGGTCCCACGCGCGAACGACGACGACATGAGCGCCTTGGCGGGGTTCCGCGACGCGGTAGCTCGTCTCGTCGTCCACGGGCGTCTTCGTGCCGTCGTACAGCAGCTCGTATCGCTCGACGGCCGAGATCGCGTCCGTGGCGGAGTACCGGATCGTGAGGTCCCCCGTGAC
>JBQTHW010000085.1:0-1804 GCA_052389495.1 Methanobacteriota archaeon
AAGGCCGTGCGCGACGGCCTCCTGAAGGACGGGATCAAGGTCACGGCGAACTCGGACGGCTCGACGATCATCCTGACGCCGCCGTTCATCGTCACGGAGGACCAGGCGGATCGGCTGTCCGATCGGCTCGGGCGTCAGATCCGCCGGCTTTGAGCGTCCCGTTTCATCCTGGCGGGTAGTCCTCGTACCGAGGCGACCGAACTCTGAGGATCCTGGGGGAAAAAGTAGAGAGGACCCGGCCCGCTCGGGGCCGGGTCCGCGTCAGGGGGTCGAAAGGTGGTTACGGGTTCTCCTCGCGGCGCTTCTCGACGAGCAGGACCTCGTTGTCCATCTCGCCGTCCTGGTCGAGGTCCTCGCCCACGTAGTCGACGGAGACCCACTCGCGAAGCTCGGGCGTGCCGTCCTCGTCGGGGTCCTCGACCCGCTGCGCACGCAGCGTGAGCGTCGCCTTCTCGACGACGCCGTTCGAGTCCTCGTCGAGGGCGAGCGCATCGAGCTCGAGGTACGCCGTCCGCTCCGGCGTGCCGTCCTGGTCCTCGTCGAGGACCTCGGAGCCGCGCGCCATGACGGCGAACCGCTCGGGGTTCCCGTCGTCGTTCGCGTCGCTCGCCTCCGCGTACGCCACGAAGCCGGCCTCGTACTCGAGGACGCCGTCCTGGTTCGCGTCGCGGACCGCCGCCGCGCGAATCGTCAGGTTCGCGTACTCCGGGGCGCCGTTCGAGGTCTCGTCGACCGCGACGAGGTCGATCGTGCCGCCACGTGTGGCCTCCGCGATGCCGTCCTCCGTGGCGTCGACGGACTCGCTCGCGACGAGGTGGACCTCCACGCGCTCCGCGTAGTCGTCCTCGATCTCGTTCACGACGAGCGCCTCGAGGGTCGCGTACGACGTCCTCTCGGGCGTCCCGTCGCTGTCCGCGTCGAGGGCGGCTTCCGCACGCACGGTCGCCGTCGCGCGCTCGAAGACGCCGGAGGAGTCGTGGTCCTCCGCTTCGAAGCGTCCGACGAGGCTCGCGTGGAACTCCGCGACGCCGTCCTGGTCCATGTCACGGACCACCGCGCCTTCCAGCGTCAGGCTCGCGGACTCCGGGTGGCCGTCGTCGTCCTGGTCCGTCACGAGGGCCGTGATCTCGAACGCCTTGCGCACCTCGAGGACGCCGTCCGACGTCGGGTCCGCGCGGGCGTACAGGAAGATCCGGCCGTCCACGCGCTCCGCCGCGCCGTTCGACGTCGCGTCCGTCATCGCGAAGGAAAGCTCCACGCCTCGGGCGAGCTCCGCGTATCCGTCGAGGTTTCGGTCGAGGGTCTCGTAGCCTCGCACGTCGAGGGCCGCGGACTCGTTCGCACCGTCGTTGTTCGCGTCGACGACGCTCGCGGTCAAGGTCAGGACGCCTTCGTACTCGTACGTCGCATCGTCCTCGATGTCGTACGCGTGGAACAGGCGTGCGTCGATCGTCGCCTCGTCGGCCGTGCCGTCGCTCGCGGCGTCCGACGTGCACACCTTCAACTCGAACGTCCGGACGTACTCCGCGTTGCCGTCCTCGTCCCGGTCGAACGCCTGCTCGCCCTTCGCGGTGAGCATCACGGACTCGGGCCTCTTGTCCTCGTCCGCGTCGATCGCGCTCAGCGTGAAGACCGCGTGGGCCGTGTACTCGTACACGCCGTCCTCGTCGGGGTCCGCGTAGCCCTCGAGGCCCTGGCGGCCCTCGAGCGCGTTGAACTGCCCGTTCGAGTCGTTGTCCCACACCTGGAACTCTCGGGCGATCGTCGCGGCAGCCTCCGGCGCGCCATCGTGGTCCTCGTCGAG
>JBQTHW010000086.1:0-3991 GCA_052389495.1 Methanobacteriota archaeon
GAGCGGAAGGTCGACCTGCCCCGCGCGCCCGTACGGGACGCGATGGTCGCGAAGCCCGTGACCGCGTTCCGTCGAACGAGCGCCTCGGAGGCCGCGCGGCTCATGTGGAAGAACGACTTCGGGCAGCTGCCCATCGTCGACTCCCAAGACCGACTCCTCGCGATGCTGTACGACGTCGACCTGATGGCCGTCCTCGCGAAGCGCGCGTGACCCGCCCGGAGCGCGTCCGCGGCGCTCGCCCGGGGCTCGGCCGCCGTGAAACCGCGTCCCGCGCCGTGGCCGCGGCCACTCGTTCCGCGACACCCCATCCCTTTATGCGCGCCCCGCGCCTTCGGGACGCCGGATGGCGTCCTACGACGACGTGATGTCGCTGTCCGTCCGCCGAGGCTTCCTGTGGCCCGCGGTCGGCCCGTACGGCGGCTTCGGGGGCTTCTACGACTACGGCCACAACGGGGCCCTGCTGCGCCGGCGATGGGAGGACCTGTGGACGGAGACGTTCCTCAGGTTGAGCGACAACTACTATCTCATCGACACGACGACGATCCTGCCCGAACTCCCCCTGAAGGCATCGGGCCACGTCGACCACTTCACGGACGTCCTCGTGACGTGCACGCGGTGCGGCGAGTCGTTCCGGGGGGATCACCTCCTCGAGGCCGTGACCCACGAGGAGCACGAGGGCCTCACGCCCGAGGCGATCGATGCGCGGATCCGGGACGCCGGGGTTCGCTGCCCGAACTGCAAGGGCGAGCTCGGTCCCGCGCGGGCGTTCAACATGATGTTCCCGCTCGCCGTCGGGCCGACGGGCAAGGACCGCGCGTACCTGCGGCCCGAGACCGCGCAGGGCGTGTACCTGAACTTCAAGCGGGAGTTCGAGGCGCTGCGCCGCAAGCTGCCGATGGGGCTCGCGATCGTCGGCCGCGCGTATCGCAACGAGATCAGCCCGAGGCAGGGCACGTACCGGATGCGCGAGTTCCTGCAGGCGGAGCTCCAGATCTTCTTCGACCCGGAGACGTTCGCGGGCGAGATCCCGTTCGAGCCGGTCCGCGACACGCCCGTCCGGATCGCCTGGGCCGACGAGAAGGCCGGCCGGGCCGCGACCGACGTCCGCGCGAAGGATCTCGTCGCCCGCGGACTGCCGTCGTGGTACGTCGCCCACCTCGTCGCCGTCCAGGGTTTCTACCTCGACCACCTCCGGGTGCCGCGCGATGCGTTCCGCTTCGCCGAGCTCGACGAACGGGAGCGCGCGTTCTACAACAGGATCCACTTCGACGTGCAGGTCGACCAGGAGAGCCTCGGCGGTTTCCGGGAGGTCGGCGGCGTACACTACCGGACGGACCACGACCTCGCGGGCCACGAGGCCGTCTCCCGCGAGCGGCAGTCCGTCACGGTCGACGGGAGGCGGATCGTCCCGCACGTCCTCGAGCTGTCGTTCGGCGTCGACCGGAACGTGTGGGCGCTCCTGGACCTCGGCCTCACGAAGGGCGAGCGAACCGTGCTGAGGCTCCCGCCGCGGCTCGCGCCCGTGCCCGTCGGGGTGTTCCCGCTCGTGAACAAGGACGGACTGCCGGAGAAGGCGTCCGAGGTCCACGCGTCCCTCCGGGGTCGCGTCGGCGCGTTCTACGACGACGCCGGTTCGATCGGGAAGCGGTACGCGCGCATGGACGAGATCGGCACGGCGTACTGCGTGACGGTCGACCACGAGACCCTCGAGGGCAAGGGCGTCACCCTGCGGGAGCGCGACACGCAGCGTCAGGTTCGCGTCCCCGAGGCGCGGCTCGTGGAAACCGTCGCGAGCCTCCTCGCCGGCGAGAGCCGCTTCGCGGACCTCGCGTGACCGGCGTCCTTCGCACGCGTGATTATCACGAAACGTCGGCGGTCCGGGTGTAGGATTAAATAGCCCTGGGAGGAATCCATGCGACGTCGAGCACGCGTTCGACGTTGGGGGACGCCCACTGAACCTGGATCGCGGGGCCCTTTCCGGGAGGGCCGTCACGCTGGCCGCCGCGCTCTTCCTGGGTCTCCTCGTCGTCGGTCTCGCAGTCCCCCACGCGCGCGCGGCGCCGCTCCGGTCGTACTACGAGCTCACGATCGTGATCAACGACAAGGCGTCTCCGGACGTCGCGTTCCACCTCGTCCTCGCCTCCCCCTTCCCTCCGTGGAACAACGCGACGGAGGCGGAGACGATCGACATCGACGTACGCGTGGGCCCCGAGCTCGTGTTCGCCGGGGGCGCGAGCAACGTGTCAACGACGCTCCGGAACGTCCAGGGCAACGCGTCGTTCAACGTGACTTCGCGCGTCACGGACGACGTCCTCCGGAACATGTCCGCGAACCCCGGCGTGCCGGTCTTCGCGAGCGTCGACGTGACGGTCGTGTACACGGACGACGCCGGCGCACGACCCCGGACAATCCAGCGGTCCGTGACGTTCCCGCTCAACTACCGCGCGCCCGCGACCCTCGACGCGCTCGGCGCGACCCTCGCCGGATTCGGGGGCGCCGGCGTCATCGGGCTCACCCTGTACGTCGGCCGGCGTGCGCGGCTCGAGGAACTGTACCTCATGCACGACAGCGGCATGCTGATCCGCCACTGGACACGGACCCAGGGCGCCGTGCGGGACACGGACATCATGAGCGGGATGTTCATCGTCCTCCAGGAATTCGTCCGCGACTCCTTCAACGACCGCCAGAACAACCTCGAACGGCTCCGCTTCGGGCGGAAGCAGGTCGCGATGGCGCGCGGATCGCACGCGGTCCTCGCGGCGGTCGTCCGCGGGCGGTACCTCAGCGGCCTCCCGGGGAAGCTCCGCGACGCGGTCGCGGACTTCGAGGGCCACTACGCGGACGTCCTCGAGGACTGGGACGGGACCGCGGACCGCTTCCCCGGGGTCGACATCGTCGCGTGGCGGTTCATGAAGAGCCGCCCGGGCGGTACCGCGTCGTGAGCCCGGTCCAGTTGCACGGGTGAAACTGGCTCGAAAAGCGTTATAAGCGGGGCGCTCGGATGGTTCCGTCCTCCGCCATGACCGACGACCACGTGAAGCGGAAGATCCTCCTCCTCGGAGACGGGGCGGTCGGCAAGACGTCCCTCCTCCGCCGCTTCGTCGTCGACAAGTTCTCGGACGACTACATCACGACGATTGGCACGAAGGTCACGAAGAAGGACGTCCGCGTGGAGTACGTCGACCGGGCGATCGACCTGACGTTCATGATCTGGGACGTCCTCGGCCAGAAGGGGTACAAGAACATCCAGGAGAGCGCGTTCGTCGGCGCGAAGGGCGCCCTTCTCGTGTACGACGTCACCCGGGCGGACACAATCAAGAGTCTCCGGGACTACTGGCTCCGGAACCTCGGCAAGGTGCTCGGCGCGATTCCGTACGTCGTCGTGGGGAACAAGATCGACCTCGTCGAGGACCGCGGAGTCGCGGAGGAGACCCTGGAGTACCTCAAGGATTCCTTCGGAGTGAAGGGGTTCCTGAGCTCTGCGAAGACCGGGGAATGCGTCGAGGCGAGCTTCCTCCAGCTCGCCCGCGATGTCGTCGCGAAGGCGGACACAAAGCTCGCCCGCCACGACGGTCCGGAGGACGCGGCACCGACCCTCATCGCGGTGACGGACCATATCGTCACGGACTTCTGCGACCAGATGGGAGGGCAGGAAGCCGCCATGCCGATCGTCCGTCAGCAGCTCGTCCGCGCGGGCGTCGACGTGAACGCGCCGACGGTCCCGGGCCTTCGGCTCGCGGTCGAGTATCTCGCCGAGGCGGAGTCCTCGTTCCGCAACGCGGACGAGGTCGAGGCGACGAAGCTCAAGCGTCTCGTCTGGATCAAGGAGGCGGCGTAGTCCGAGCGTCGCGCACCATGTACGGCCCCTCGGGCCGGTATCCGAGGCCCCGGTAGTAGCCCCGCACGCCCACGCCGGATGTGACGCGCATCCGGCGCGCGTGGAACTCCTCGAACGCCACGCGCTCGGCCTCCGCCATGAGACGACGCCCGA